>CAKUXT010000131.1 GCA_934700375.1 uncultured Bacilli bacterium
GACGATACGGATTGATGACAATGATGAAGTCATTTGCATTACAAAGATTTACACAGAATTATTGACAAGTCTCCTTTATTCGAATATGCAAAAGAATAGAGCTTTTCTATATTGGAGATGTCTATTGTTTTTCTTTCGTTTTTCCAATGATTAATGGTTTCATATGTGACACCTATCTTTTTTGCAAGCTCTGTTTCAGTGATTTTTAGGGTGTCGCAAAGCACAATAATTTCATTTCTAATGTTCATAAATGGCTGCCTCCGTATCGTAACTAAATTATACACTAGTTCATAAACAAGTTTAATACTTTATTTGAACTTCTATATGAACCAGTTCATAAACAAGTTTGAATGTTCAAACAAAAAACTCTGACAGCAAGTGTCAGAGCGATTTGCATAATGGTGGAGATGACGGGAGTCGAACCCGCGTCCAAACGAGAATCTCTAGCGAGGACTACAGTTTATCCAATGATCGGGTAAGGAAATAAAAGTTCATTGGCAGACTTTTTATTCCTGATCCTTCCTTGTGTCGCAGGAAGAAGGAAAGGAAGCCTCTTCCTGAACTCATTTCTAAAATCCCGACGTCATGAAATGAAAAGATGAAATCGGGGTGTGCAACAGATCCTCAGATCTGTGAAAAGCGCAAGAGCCTAATGAATTAGGCAGCGCAGGCCATCATGGCCGGAGCACGGAATAAAACAGGTTTATTGGCACTTGTAATTGTGTCGGTCGATAAGGAGACCAAGCCACTGCCCTCAGAAGTCGTTCCCGCCTGTCGAAACCGGAACATCCCCATGCGAATATAGTATAGGGGGAGTTTTTGGATTTTCAAGAAAAAAGAATGAAAAGTATTCTGTTTCATAGAAAAAGCCGGAGATTATCGCTCCGGCAATTGTTTTTAGATGTGAAGTTCAGGCTTGGTTGTCTTGATTTTGTTCAAGGCACCAATGAAGAGTTCTTTTTCTTTTGCGATACGCTTAGAAGGTTCGCTTTCGAATTCTTTGGTGGCCTTTTCGAACTTGGATTCGATTTCCTTGACTTTTTCAGAATCAGAGGAGATGAGTCCGGCGATGAGAAGAGCAGTTCTGTAATCGGAAAGGAGTTCAGGTGTAGCAACGACTTTCTTATCGTCTTTCTTCATGCTGAGATAAGTGGCATCGGCACCCTTATCATCATTGATGAAGAAGTGGAGATAAATCATTTCTCCATAAGGGAGATAACGGTCAGCATCATTGAGATACTTGTTGTAGTAACGCATTTCTTCTAAGACATTGAATGCTTTCTCAAGTCTGGAAGCATAGAGGTGATCGAGGTAGTTGGCGTGGAGGACACGGCACTTATAGAAGGAATCATAGTTTTCAAATTCATAAGGCATATAGTCTTTTCCGGCGTGTTCATTCTTCTTGTTGATGCAGACAACGTTGAATGCGATCTTGTCTTCTTCCTTGGAAGTGACAAGAAGGTTGAACATATCGGTCGGGAAGTCCTGACGGAAAGGAAGGATTTCATATAAAGGAGTGAGGAAGCCGTATGACATGATGAACAAGGCTGTCCATCCGATTGCGGATCTTGTTGTCTTGACCTGATTGAAGCCTAAGACAAAGAAGAGAACAAGAGCGACAACGACAAGGATGAATTCAGCGATGAATCCGCCTAAGAAGATCAACTTCGGATTCTTTTTGACATCATCGTCTTTCGGGGTGAACTGAAGGGAGAGTTCGAAGAAGGAGAGGATGTCGAACTTGATCTTGGCTTTGCCATTGGACTTGTCGATGAGGAAGCCTAAGATCTTGATATAGCTGACGCGATATCCGGCGATCTTTGCAAAGATGATTTTGCCGGCATTATAGATAAGGAAAGTGAGAACGACGCCTAAGATGATAGAAGTGAGGAAGTAGGGAACACCGATGTATCCGCTGGGGATGAAGTCTTTGGAAGCCTGCTGAGCAAACCAGATACCTAAGAGATAACCTAAATAGACTAACATCAAACCCCAAGAAAGATTGAAATCAAGGATTGAATTTCTAGGGCATTCTTTTTTCTTTTTTTCTTCCATAGGATAAACCTCCGTTCATTGTTTAGCACACATATGGAACTATTATATGATATTCAGCGCCAAAATTGTGCTATTAATTCTTGATTTCTAATGTCTGAAGCGCCTTTTTGATGTCATCTTCTTCGATTTTGAAAGGCAAAGAATCAAAACTCTGATAAATCGGAAGGGCATGGATCCATTTATCAAGGGCATTGATGCTGTCTTCTATAGTGATGTCTCCTTCTAAAGAGAAGACCGTCTTACCAAAAGGAATCAGCTTCTTTTCAAAGAGTTTCTTATTGATAGATAAATAAGGAACCAAAAGAAGTGCGATGCCTTGACCATGAGCAAGAAGCGGATAATGGCCGCTGAGACGATGCTCTGCTTTATGAACGATGAACTGTTTCGGTTTTCCGAAATTGGTGAATCCATCATGTGCCAAAGCGCCATCGATCATCATGGCTCTTCTTGCCATGATATCATTAGGATCACTGATGACTTTCTCACTGGTTGAGACGATGCTCTTTAGGATACCTAAAGCCAGATCATCACAAGGCTCCAGTTCAGCAGAAGGCGAAAAATAACGCTCCATGCTGTGAGAGAACATATCGGCTAATCCTACTCCGACCTGATAAGGAGAAACGGACAAAGTCAAGGAAGGATCCAACAAGGAGAAGAGCGGATAATTGCTTGGACAATTGAATCCGCCTTTGAAATTATGCTTTCTGTCAGAGATGACACAGGAATCAGACATTTCGCTGCCTGATGCTGAAAGTGTTATGATTGTTGCAATCGGAAGTGCGTGGAGAGGCTCAACAAGATGTTTGTTGAAATCAAGCGGATTTCCGTCATAGTAGTAAGCGTGTGCCAAAGACTTGGAAGCATCAAGAACGCTTCCTCCGCCGCAGGCTAAAATCAAGTCAGGCTTGAATTCTCTTGCCAGCTTTACCATGTTGTTGACGTCTTCGACATCAGGGTTTGCAGCGATTCCAGAATACTCTTCGAACTGGATTCCGTTTTCTTTCAAAGAGTCGGTCACTTTTTTATAAAGGCCGCTTTCTTTGCAGGAGTGTTTTCCGTAAACAAAAAAGACTTTCGAAAATGAAAAGTCTTCTTTGATGATGTTTCCAATCTGGGAAACACCTTCGTTTCTGAAATAGATGCGTGTAGGGCAGCAAAAATCAAAGTTAAGATTGTTCATATCATTACCTCGGAATCATTTCCACCCTACTATTATAAATGATTTTAGATGCAAACGAATCTTTTGACTCTTTCTCTTACATCATCATAGGATCCTAACAATGCCTTGGTGTATTCGATATATTTCTCTTTTGTCGATTTGTTGTTATGGGAATAGTAGAGCTTTGATTCCTGGATGATACCAGCGACATAGAAGGTAAGAAGGATGTCTTTCTGTTCGGAATACAAGGAGAGATAATCGACAAGTCTCTTGGTGAGAACCATATCCAATAGTTTCTTTAAGTATGCGGTCAGAACAATCCAGAACAGATTCTTGGTTCTTTTATCGGCTTCACAGAATTCGATGAGGTCTTTGTTGGCATCCAAAAATGCAAAAGTGTCTATGATCATGTGATCTTCTTTGATTTTGGCTTTTGCCAGATTGCGGATATAGTAGGCCAAGCATTCTTTCAAGGATTTGAAATAGTAGTAAAAACTTTGTCGAGAACAATTCAGTCCTTCGCAAACATCTGCGATGGAGATTTCACTGAAGGTTTTTGTCTGCATGACATCATGCAATGAGTTTGCAAAGTCGGATTTCTTTTTGTTCATGAATTGCGACCTCCTTAGATTGGTGGCTTGGCTTTTGCGCCTAACGAACAGATTCTCTTTGCTGCGGAGGCTTTAGGAAGAATGCGTAAAAGAATTCCTAATGTCTCGGCTTGTGCATATTTTAAAAGACAACAATGTAAAAATCAAATGTTTAATATCTTATTTCTTAAAATAAACGATTTAGACTTAAATAGTGAGACAAATGTCTTGCAACGACAGATTGTTTTGGAGCAAATTGTCAAAACTATAAAAAAGTATTGAAAAAACGGCCTTTACATCATGTTTGTATATTTGATTATGATTTTCAGTATGCTAAAATATTCGAAGGTAAAAAACCTATATATTTTTTAGGAGGAAAAAATGCCTGCAAAGAAAGTTGCGAAGAAAGTTTCTGCTGCAAAGACCAGCAGAAAGCCCAGAACAAAGTATGTTCCTGGACAGTACGTTTATGCCTTTGGTGAAGCCTATGGATTAGGCAAGCCCCTTCTCGGTGGCAAAGGTGCCGGTTTAGCCGAAATGGCTCACATCGGAATCACCATTCCGGATGGTTTCACAATCTCTACAGAAGCCTGCACACTCTATTACGATTCTGGTAGAAAGATCCCTGCCAAGCTCGAAAAGCAGATCAAGGAAGGAATCAAAGCTCTTGAACACAGAACCGGTAAGACTTTCGGCAAAGGCCCGAAGCCGCTTCTCGTCTCTGTCCGTTCTGGTGCCAGAGTTTCTATGCCTGGTATGATGGATACCATTCTTAACCTCGGTCTTAACGATGAAACCGTTGAAGCCTTGGCTAAGCAGTCCGGTAAGGAAAGATTCGCCTATGACTGCTATAGACGTTTCATCCTTATGTTCACCAACATCGCCAAGGGACATCCTAGAGATTCCATGGATAAGATGCTCGATGACATCAAGACCAAGAAAGGTCTTAAGAATGACTTCGAAGTCGAAGTCGACGATCTTAAGTATTTGATCAAGGAATACAAGGCCTACTACAAGAAGACCTTTGGCGAAGAATTCCCGACCGATCCTCTTGTTCAGTTGATGACTGCTGTCAAAGCAATCTTCCACTCTTGGGATAATGAAAGAGCCAACCTCTACAGAAAGATGAACAACATCCCTTATTCTTGGGGAACTGCTGTCAAC
Organism: uncultured Bacilli bacterium; assembly: GCA_934700375.1. Taxonomy (GTDB): domain Bacteria; phylum Bacillota_I; class Bacilli_A; order RFN20; family CAG-288; genus Enterosoma. Next base: position 4,969 of record CAKUXT010000131.1, read on the forward strand.
GTCCAGATGATGGCCTTCGGTAACATGAACCAGAACTCCGGTACAGGTGTCGGTTTCACCCGTCAGCCTACCGATGGTAAGAACCAGATCTTCGCTGAGTACCTCATCGAAGCTCAGGGCGAAGACGTCGTTGCCGGTATCCGTACTCCTTTACATATCGATGCTCTCAAGGAACAGCAGCCTGCTATCTATGATCAGTTAGTCAAGTCTGCCAAGAAGCTTGAAAAGCATTATAAGGATATGCAGGACTTCGAGTTCACCGTCGAAGACGGAAAGCTCTACTTCCTCCAGACCCGTAATGGTAAGAGAACCGGTGTCGCCGGTCTCCAGGTTGCTACTGATATGGTCAAGGAAGGACTCCTCGAAGAGAAGGAAGCTCTCCTTAGAGTCGATCCTCGTTCTCTCGATCAGTTATTACATCCTACCTTTGTTGAAGCTTCTGAAAAGAAGGCTGTCATCATCGGTCATGGTAATGCCGCAGGCCCTGGTGCCGCTGTCGGTCACATCGTCTTCTCTGCTGATGAAGCTGCCAAGATAGCCGCTAAGGACAAGAAGGCTCAGCTCATCTTAGTCAGAGCCGAAACTTCTCCGGAAGATTTAGGCGGTATGGTCGTTGCTCAGGGTATCCTTACAATGCGTGGCGGTATGACATCTCACGCAGCTGTCGTTGCCAGACAGATCGGTAAGACCTGTGTCACTGGCTGCTCTGAACTCAAGGTTGATGAAGAAAACAAGACCATGAGCTTAGGCGGACATACTTATAAGGAAGGAGATATCATCTCCATCAACGGTTCCACCGGTACTATCTATGATGG
>CAKUXT010000132.1 GCA_934700375.1 uncultured Bacilli bacterium
GAGCTATTCAGATCTGCAATTTGATGATGAGCAAATTCAGCAGGTCTACGATGATCTCTTACCGATTTTAATGAGCAAGAATGATGATGCTCTCTTCTCTTTCCTCACTTGTCTGAAATATAAGGATCCTGATTTCTTCAATAACTACAAAGGTACAGCTGCTAAGAAGTTCCTCGCCTCTTATCTTAGACCGAATGTGATTCTCACCTTCGATAAGGAAAGAGACTATCAGCGATTCATCGATCAAAGCGATGATATCCTTCTCTTTATCGAGATGGAAGAAGAACTTCGAAGCAAGATTGAAGAATATGAGAAGAAGAGCAATACCTTCTCCTTCGCTTCAATCTCTTCTTTGGCACTGAAACTTCTTCAGGATGAACAGTACAAAGAAGTCGGCGATGAGATCAGAAAACAGTTCCGCTTCATCATGATCGACGAATATCAGGATACCAATGACTTACAGGAAGCCTTCATCGCCGGACTGATGAAGGAAAGAAAAGACGGAACAAGAGCCCATCTTTTCTGTGTCGGTGATGCCAAGCAGTCTATCTATGGCTTCAGAAACTCCAATGTCGCGCTGTTCAATAAGAGAATCGAAGAATATAGCACTCCATCAAAAGAACACTATGTCATTGCGATGAACAGAAACTACCGCTCCAAAAAGGCAGTTTTGGATGATATCAACTATGTCTTTGACCGTTATATGACAAATGAGCATGGCAATATCACCTATCTTGATCCGCTTCAGCAGTTAGTCTGCGGAACAGGCGGAGAGAAGGATATGGAGCGCAAGGAAGGATACGGCATCATCAGACTGATGTATCCTACTTTGAAGAAAGAGACAACACCGGAAAAGAAGAAAAACGAATGTCTTGCCATCATTCAGGATATCAAGGAGAGGATGAAAAATGAGACGATGGAGAATAGGGATGGGACAACACGTCCGCTTCGCTATTCTGATTTCTGCATCCTTGTCAGAACAAAAGGCGGATATAGCCTCTATCAGCAGCTTTTCAAAGAGAACGGCATTCCGCTGAACAATATCAGCAAGACCAACTTAAAAGGAATCGATGCGATTCTCCTTTTGCAGTCTTTGATTTCCCTTTTGGATTATAAGATCAATCATACAAGAGCGGATGTCTATCATCTCTTTGCCTCTGTTGCAAGAAGCTATATCTATCAGTATGACGATGATACGATCTATAAGTATGTTACCTATCGTGAAGAGAAGGATGGAACGATGGTTCGTTCTTTGAAAATGATCAATGATAGTGAGATCATGAAGACATTAGACAAGTTCATCTTTGAACATCAAAAGGATTCCTTCGATCATATCTTCCTTGACCTTCTTAATACCTTCCATATCATCGATAAACTCTATCTCATCGGCAATGTCGAAGACAACATCGCCAAAATCGAATCCCTTCATCAGATGGTCGTCTCCGGTGAGAACATGCAAGAAGGACTGAATGAATTTGTCGCCCGTTTCAAGACCATGGACAAGTATGATCTTGAACTGAATTCCGACACCCTCATCAAACAGGATGATGCAGTTGATCTGATGACCATTCATGCTTCCAAAGGTTTGGAAAGAGAGATTGTCTATATGCCGGTCTCCTTCAACCAGAAGACATCAACACCTGGTATGAAAAAACCGGACTATGACTTCTCAAAACAATATGGCATACTGCTTCCTGATTATGGCTTTGGAAGAGACTATTCGGAAGAAAGGGATGATGAAGGACGTTATAGACCAATCGATTATCCGCTTTATACGCTTCCATATTTCCTCTTTAAAAAGAAGACCAATGATCCGGAAAGAGATGAACATGTACGTCTTGTCTATGTCGCTTTGACTCGTGCAAAAAGAGCCCTTGTCATCGTCGGAAACAACTCAAAAAGCGATGCATCCGCTAAGAATAAAGAGACTCTATACGGCATGATGAACTATGTTCCTCATGTAAGAAGGCTTTCTGATGCTGTTCTTCCTTTTGTAGAGAAATACTGCAATAAAGAAGAGAAAAAGAAGTATCAAAACATGCTTTCTTCCTGTTTGGACTTCAACCCGAAGTTTTCAGTTACTGACTTTAAGAAAGAAAGCGATTTTGCTTTCTATGATAAGGTTTCTAGTTTCATCAAAGATGAATTGGATAGACAGCTTGCAGAACAGGTCGATTCGATGCTTCTTACAGTATACGAACACCTGAAAGAGGAATATAGCTTAAAAGAGTTCACGCTTGATGAGCTTACCAGCATGTATCTTTGTGATCCTAGTATTCATACTTTCGATGAATACTTAGCCAGTCTGATGAATGAAAAAGACTTAGACTTGGAATCAGATGACGACGATGATGATGATGAGAGTGAAGAGACTGTAGAAAACGAAGATGCTGATCTGGATAGAGAAGAACTGAAGAAGAAGATTCTTGATTTCGGACAGAAACTCAAGAATGAAGATAAATCATTGTATCCGTATTCCAAATCCGCTATGACAGATACAAAACTGAAAATCTTTCTTTTGTCTTACTATCTCTTCTTCAAAACCTCTTCTTCTGATACCACCTTTGTCTCCTATTACAAGAAAGACGAATATCCTGATCTCTATCAGATCAAACCTCTTCTTGACTGCACTGCAGTTATAAAGAAAGAGATCACCATCGATGATCCTAAAAAGGATGAGAGAATGAAGGATAAAGATAAAGAGATCATCTTTATCAAGAAGGAACGTAAACGTGCCTCTATGAAGCCTGTCGATACGGAAAACGATGTCTCAGAGGTCTTAGAGCGCGGTGTAAGACTCCACAGGTTGATGGAACTAGTCTCCTTCACGACAAGAGATACCTCCTTCATCAAGAATGTACATGATAGAAAGATGGTCGACTCCATTCTTTCTCTTCCTCTCTTTGATGGTGTAACTGAGGATATGGTCAATAAAGAATTCTCTTACTTTGATGAAGAGTATTCAACCTCAGGCAGCATTGACCTTCTTATCAGGAATAAAGACAATACGTTTACAATCGTTGACTATAAGACCAGTCATATCGATAAAGAAGAATACGATGAACAGCTGAAGACCTATAGAAGAAATGTCGAATCGATCTTCGGTGTTAACGAGAATCAAGTCAGAATGATTCTCCTCTCCTTAAGAACAGGAGAAACAAGAGAAGTAAAAGACTGAAGACATCGATTACTTGCCTCCTCTCTCTTTGATTTGGATTGTTTTTGAAGTACAATAATCTATACGTAAAATTTCAGGAGGCCCTATGATCAAAATATCGGATGCAAAACGAATCGTCAAACGTGTCATATTAGCAAACCTTGCAGTGGAAAAAAGAGGACTCTCTTTGACTCCTCTTCTTTCAGGAAGACATGGTATCGGCAAGTCCATGCTTGTCAAACAGGTCGCAGATGATATCAACGGCGTTCTTCTCACTGTAGAAGGCGGCTCTTTGAAAGAGGGCGAAATCACCGGACTTCCTTATCAGTATATGGATGAAAAAGGAAAGATCTCTTTCCGCTTTCTTCCTTACTATGTCGTAGAACGCATTCAGAAGAAAGAGAAAGAAATCTATCTCAGCAATCATAGCAAAGAGGAATCCGATGCCTTAAAAGGCGATATCAACCGCTATAGCGACAACGATATCAAACCCAGTGAGAAGATTTCACTCCTTTTAGAGAAGAAGATTCAGCCTGTCATCGTCTTTTTCGATGAGATCAACAGAAGCGATCCTCAGGTTTATAAGGAACTGATGAACATCCTTCTCACCCGTTCTGTCAACGGCTATAACTTCCCTTGGTGGGTATTCTTTGTCGGTGCCATGAACCCTGCCAATTCCTCCTCGACCTATCAGACCAATGAGATGGATCCTGCTCAGCTTGACCGTTTCATCAAACTGGATGTGAAGAGCAACTCCGTCGACTTTCTCAACTATGCTAAAGCCAATGATATCTCTCCTGTCATCCAGGACTTCATCAAAGGACATCGAAACGACTTATTTGCAGACGATGATGAACTTGATGATGATGTGACATCCACTCCTTCTCCTCGTGGATACGATATGCTCGATACCATTCTAAAATCCGTATCGATCACCCGACCTTTCTTCACCGCTCAGGAGAATGGCCTCAAAGTCGTCAGAAACGACCTGAAGGTCATCTCCGAAGCAAAGTTAGGAAAAGAGATCGGTGATAGATTCTTTGAATACTATCAGCAGGTCTCTTCTGCTGTCACTTTTGCTGACTTCATCAACGATGATGAGAAACTTGACAATACTTTAGACAAAATCATCGATATGTCTTTAGAGCAGAAATCAAAATTAGGTCTAGCCATACTCAATTACTTATCTGATTTCTCTTCGACCATCTCTGGAAACTGGGCGTTACTAGTCAAGATTGAAAGCAAAATCAAATATTATCTGAAGACCTTGGATAGAAAGACCAAGATTCAGTTTGCAAACGACTTTGTCTCTTCAACGACAAGAAGAGGTCAGACCTTCATGAGCATTTATCATGATATCTATACCGATCTGATCCTTCCTATCATGCAGGAGAGCAAAGCTTTAAAGGATTCTTTCTTCGACTGATATGAAACCGAAAGAAATACTTGCCGATATCATCAAAGGAAGAGACGAATATCAACAGACATCCGATAGCGATGTCCTTTTGAGAATGGAAAAAGAATATGCTGAACTCTTTGATATGATATCGACGTATTTCTATCTGACGAATAATCCCTATCAGGATTACTTTTCAAAACTAGAAAAGAAACCGAACTACACACTTAAAGAAGGAAGTCTTATCCAGATATCTGAAACAGGAAGCTCTGTCTTCTATTATCATCCTTTCATCTTATGCGACTTATCTTTAGAGGACCTTCTCTTCCTTCTTCTTTTCCAGATGGAGTATGTCAACAGTTCTCTTCCTCTCTTACAGGGAAAAGAACAGTATCGAAAAGTAGAAAGACTAAAAGACGGCATCTTAAAACAATTATACGAAGAAAACCGTGAATGGAACAAGCAATTGTTAGAGAAGGATGAAGATGGCTACTTTGAAAAAGCATTCAAAGAAGTACCTGACTTAGCTAAAAGCGAAGGCAATTTGACTAGCCGTGCCTTCTATCAGGCTCTCAGAATGGGAAAGAGAGACATCGCCATGGATGAAAAGGCAGCCTCTTACTTCTGTCTTGATTCTTTAAAGGACATAGCCGAGAACGATCAGAAGAATGTCATGCTTCTGTTTATGGAAAAACTGAAATCCTCCACCTCTGGAAATGAAAAAGGAGACAAGGAAGGAAAGAACACCAGCGAAGTCCGAATCAAAAAAGAGAAGAAAATCTATTGGGAGAAGATCTTACGAAATGTCGTAGGAGGTGTTCCATACGGTAAAAGACATACCCATATGAGACTCAATAGACGTCAGCCGTTAAGAAGTGACTTGTCCGGTACGTTATCGGACAGAAAAGCAAGTCTAGTCTGTGCGATTGATACTTCCTACAGTATGGATAAAGAACAGGTTAGCAAAGCCTTAAGTCAGATATTGAAGCTCAAGATGAGCTTAGGTTTTGATATGACATTGATTCAGTGCGACAGCAAGATACAGGAAGTCAGAAAGATCAAAACCAAGAACGATATTCCTGACATCGTCAAAGGAAGAGGAGGAACAGCCTTCACGCCTGTGATTGAATATCTCAATGACCATAAAGAGTATCGAAACTCTGTTCTGATCTATTTTACAGATGGCTATGGAGAAAGAAGCATACCTAAGCCC
>CAKUXT010000133.1 GCA_934700375.1 uncultured Bacilli bacterium
TCGCACAAAAAAGTCAGGTTATTTCCATCAAGCAAAAATTCATCGGCAAAGAACATACACTTCCGAACAATAGAATTGCCATGGGCAGCAAAACAGGTTGGAACGATGAAAGCAAGTGGCTGAAATACGCTGATCATTTCACTGGCGATTTCACAATGAAGCTTTCGTTGACCAACTATGGTTCCATCAGTTTCAATCAGAAACCAGTTAACGGAGGCGATGTCTGTTGGAGAACAGCACTACCTATCGTTTATGATCCCACCACAAAAGATCGTTGGGTTACCCGTTTTGATTGGTTCGGATGGCAGGATGATATCAACAATGACGGAAAAAGATTAGGAACAAGTGCCAATTACAACAATAACGAATCCTATGTCTTCGACTACAACATTGACATCTATGAGATTTATAAAGAGATGGATATTGATATCACATATTCAAGACGTGGATCTACTTTGTCGATGGATAGCATCATCAAACCAAAAAGAGCACCATATGCGGGGCAAAGATATGAATATCATTGCGCATTATATGGTGTTCAGTCAAACGTTCTGTCTTTCGCTTTATCCGCTGAAGACAGCATCGGGGTCATCACTTCGCTTCAGTATTGATATCAGCTCTCTGAGCTTTCTTGATCTGGCGTTTCTTTTTGATGAAAACAACAAGCAGAACAATGCCTAAAACAATCAACACAATCGCCAACGCCAGGAAAATGTAACTGATTGTCTCATATTGTCTTACCAAAGCGTTTTGCTCATTCCATTGCGGAGTTCCTTTTTCATATGTTCCTAAACCGATAGAGGCAAAAATCGTAACGATGAGATAGACCATAAAGAGCACAACGCTTCCGCCGCCAAGGACGATGGAAACAACACCTGATGTGATACCAATATTGGCTTTTGAATTATTTGTCAGTTTCGCCATAAACATGTCCTCCTAGCTCATTTTACCTTATTTCTTCAACAATTATCAAGCAAGTGTCAATTATTTGCTTCACTCTGATGCTTATGTTCAAGTATTTCTTTTAAATCATCTGGCGTATAGACATAGTGTTTTCCGCAAAAATCACAATTGACTTCGATGTTCTTGTTTTCATCGATCATCGATTGAAGTTCGTCATCTTTCAGCGTTCCTAAAACCTCTTTTCCTCTTTCAAATGAGCAATTGCAATGCCAAGACACTGGCTTAGTGTCTGTTATTTCCATATCAAAGCCTTTCAAGACCATTCTCAACATATCTTCAATCGTATTTCCTTCTCTTAAGACATCGGTGACTGTCGGGAATTCTTTCAGATTCTTTTCGAGTTGATCGATGACTCCTTTTTTGGTGAAAGGCATCAACTGGACAATAAATCCACCAGAGACACGAACAGTATTGTCATGGTTCATCAAAACACCAAGGCCAACAGAAGTCGGGGTCTGTTCGGATTGGGCAAAATAATAAGTCAGGTCATCGGCTATTTCACCGGAGTGAAGATCGATAGAAGAAACGTAAGGTTCTTTCAATCCCATATCTCTGATGACTGTCAGCGTACCATTCGGACCGATGGCACCGGATATATCAAAATGCCCATTGGATTTTGGAGGGACGATGACAGAAGGATTGGAAACATAGCCTCTGACCGTTCCCCTGATGTTGGATGTGACGATGATATGATGCATGGGGCCGTCTCCAAGAATCTGAAAAGTAAGTTTATCCTCATCGGATTTCAGCATCTGCCCCATCATCAGACCGGCGGACATCAATCTTCCTAAAGCAGCTATGGCAATAGGAGAATTATCATGAATCTTTCTTGCATACTCACAAATGCCGGTAGTATCTACCGCGAACGCGCGAATCTGTTCATTCGCAGCAATTGCACGTATCAAATAATCGTGTTTCATATTAAAGCCTTCGTAGGATTATTCAGCCAAAAGTTTCTCTAACTGGTCTACCAACTCATTCATTCTGCGTGTAACGCATTCGAATGCTTCTTTCTTAGTGAGATCGACTCCTGCAATCTTGACTTCATCGATAGGATAAGTCGAACCGCCGGATTTCAGCATCTTGATATAGTTGTCAAAAGCACCAGGGACACCTTTCTTGACATTCTCATAGATAAGCATGGAAGCAGTGAATGATGTGGCATATTGATAGACATAGAAAGGAGTATAGAAGAGATGCGGGATATAAGCCCAGACAAGCGGTTTGACCTTCTCTTCGGAAATATCAATTCCATAATACTGTTTGTAAAGCTTGATCATCTCAGAGGATAAGACGGAATAATCGATCGGCTCGCCTTTTTCAGCAATTTTCGCAATCTCGTATTCGTACTGTCCAAACAATGTCTGACGATAGAAAGTTCCACAGATCTGGTCGATGGCTTTCTGAAGCAGAGCAATCTTATCGTTCTTAGACAATTCTCCGCTTGTCATTAAGTAATCAAGAAGATTATGTTCATTGAAGGTAGATGCGATTTCAGCAACAAAGATCGTATAGTTCTGTTTGACAACAGGCTGTTCCTCTTCTGTATAGAGAGTATGAATGCTATGACCGGATTCATGAGCAAGAGTAAAGACGTCTTCCAATTCTCCATTGAAATTCAGAAGAATGTAGGGATGAATGTTTTCGCCGCCGGAAGAATAGGCTCCGGTTCTCTTGCCAGGATTGTTAAAGACATCGACATATCCATCAGCAAGAACGTCTTTTGCTTTGGCTCTGAAATCCTCCGGGAAGGACTCGATAGATTTGAAGAACAGTTCTTTCGCTTCTTCGAATGTGTATTTTTTCTCGCTCTTTGCTAAAGAGACAAAGCGATCATATGAACGATGTTTTTCTAATCCAAGGTATTTTCTTCTGATTTCATAATAGCGGTGAAGTGCATCGCTTTGTGTTGAAGCAACTTCTACAAGATTATGGAAAACAGATTCATCGATATTGTTGTGATATAAATGTTCTTCAAGAATGGAAGAATACTTCCTGGCTTTCATCTCGGCAATCTGAGACTGAAGGACAGCATTATAGATTTCGCCATAGGTGTTCTTATGTTCATCATACCAAGTATAAAGAGATTCGAAGATTCTTCTTCTGTCTTCCTGAGACTTTGCCTGAGAAACCAATGTTGTCCAGTTAGCCTGTGAGACTTCAACAGATGTACCATCTGTAAGTGTCACGCTCTTAGGCTGGTAATCGGCGACTGACAACAAAGAATATAACTGTGATCCTTCTCCGGAAAGAGGCGCATAATAGCTTGTCAGTCTTTCCTGTTCAACAGGCAAAACAAACTTTTCGCCGCGGAACAGCTTTTCGAAAGTGAAATCGAAATCCATGAATTCTTCATTGTTCTTCAAAAATTCATCGACAAATTCTTTGCCGGCTTTCAGAATCTCAGGATTGACGAAGCTTGTGGCGACAGAATAATCATTGAACAACAGATCAATTTTGGAATAATCCTTTGCGTTTTCGATATTTTTCTTATCCAAGTCGCTTCTCATCGATGCAAACATGGCAAGACGAGAGATTCTTAAATCGGCTTCTCTTTCTAAAAGGAGGTACTTTTTCATTCCTTCTTCTGTCGAAAGCTTTCCCTGCAATTCATGATAAGCAGGAATGATATTGGCTTTCACATACTCCAATTCAGCAAGAAACTCTTCCTCATTTTTAAAAATCTTAGTAAGATCCCATTTATATTTTTCCATAGATTGATAATCCTTTCACCCATAATCTTAACAATACCTACTTTCGTTTTCAAATCAAACGATAAAACCTGCAAAGCAAATCAATGCCTATCTTGCTCATGTTTCTAAAGAAAATCGAAAAACGCCTAATCAATCTTCTGATATGAAAGGGCTTTCGGAAGTCTTGATAAATTATAGTGATTATACTATATGAACGTAAGGAGATGTTTTTGTATATGATTTCTGATTTTTTAATTGCCATTCCTAAAGACAACAATCCACAGGCTTACAAGATATTATTGCCTTTAGGCTTACTTCTTTTGCTTTCAAAAGTTTTCGCTCTTGTTCTCGGAAAGATCAAGATTCCTCAGGTCATTGCCTATTTGTTGGCAGGACTTGTCGTCGGTTTGATTTATTTGATTCCAAACCAGAACATTCTGACCGAATATACTGTCACAGATGGTTTAAGCTTTTTCTCTAAAGTAGCCGTTATTCTGATTATGTTCTCTGCTGGTATAGAGACGGACATCAAAAAAGTCAAAAGCGTAGGCTTAGCTTCATTCTTCATCGCGTTGATGGGTGTTCTTGTCCCGATGTTTCTTACCTTCTTAGTTGCTTTCATCATTGATAAAACAACTGGTGGCAGTCTTCATTTGGAAGATTCAAGTGTCAATCCGATCTACACAGAACTCTACTATGGTGTCATCCTTACTGCCACTTCCGTTTCCGTCACTGTCGCAACACTGAAAGAGCTTGGAAAGCTCGATTCAAAGATTGGTTCCGCTCTTGTCTCTGCTGCCATCATCGACGATATCATCGGTATTATCGTTCTCTCCTTGGTCATCTCGTTGGCAAGTTCTTCCAATAATCAGGCAGGAAGCGACTTTGCTTCTATGCTGTTCAGACTCTTGCCGGCAAACATTCAGACTCCAGCAATGAATATTGTATTCATCCTCTTATTCATGATCATCTTCTTCGCTTTGACTTTCGGCGCTGGATTCTTCATCAGAAAACTGTTCAACTATTTAGGAACCAAATTCCCGCATCACATCCGTATCACCATCATTTCTTTGGCATTCTGCTTCATTTGGTCCTATCTTGCAGAATTCTTCAATATTGCTGATATCACCGGCGCTTACCTTATGGGTCTTATCCTATCTTCAACAGTCGCCCACGGATACATCGATCACAGAGCGGAAACAACCTGCAATTACCTTTTTGCACCTGTATTCTTCGGAAACATTGCCATGGGCATGTATCAGTCGAACTTCGACTTCAGCGATCCAAAATTCGTCACATTCATGATTTTCGGAATCGTATGGATATTCTTAGGTCTACTTGGAAAAGTCATTGGTTCTGGTCTTGCCGGTCTTTGCTTCAAATTCGGCCTTCACGGCTCATTGATTGTCGGATTCGGTATGATGGCACGTGCAGAAGTTCTTATCGTCTGTGCTGAAAAAGGCATCTCTGCCGGCATCGTATCCGACAACATCATGCCGTTCTGCCTCTTATTGATCCTGATTTCTTCCTTTGCAACTCCTATCTTCTTAAAATTGGCTTATCGAAGTCTTGATAAAGCCGAAGAAAGAATGAAGCTCAAAGAAGAATCGGTATCTTCCGAAAAATAACATTTCAATAGAAAATTACTTTTAGAAAAGACTTTCGCTGATCAGCGAAAGTCTTTTTTAATCACTTCAGGATAATCGGTTTTGTAAATTCCAGTATTGTTGTCCATCTGGCCACCGCCAGCAATGTTTCCAAACCATTTACCCCAACCATTTTCATAATTCAGGTATTCCTGGAAATCATTATAATGGTTGAATGTATAGAAGACTTTTCTGTCTTCTGGTCTTTCAATCAGATTATTTCCAATATATCTTGTATAAACGATTCTAGAGGCTCCACGGATAATATAGTTGCCGTTATTATATTCGCCTTTGTTAGAAGTGGTCGAATATTCAAAGCTTCCGGTTGTTCCTATATCAATCTCATAATACTTTTTCTCGTTTAGATCAGGAAGAACAGGTTCATATTTATATCTATCCGTATCACAAGAAAAATAGCTATGATTCACCCT
>CAKUXT010000134.1 GCA_934700375.1 uncultured Bacilli bacterium
ATTCCGAACTCGGAAGTTAAGCGCCTGGCGGCGAAAATACCCCTCGGGGGAAGATAGCTGCGGCCGCTTTTTCTGTGTTTGAAAAGATCGTAGAATCTATCACTTTTATAAAAAATCATTGATATTCGCACTGTGATTGTATATAATTTATATGTTGTATGGCCTCCAGAAGCCTACAACCGCTACAAACTGGTCGTAAATCTTGTTTCTTCAAGTACCAGCCGTGCGAGTACTTAGTACTACTTAAATTCAAATTAAGGAAGGAGGCAAAGAAATGTACGCTATTATTTTAACTGGTGGCAAGCAGGTCAAAGCCGAAATCGGACAGGTTATCTATACCGAGAAGATTGAAGGCGAAAAGGATCAGGAAGTTTCTTTCGATAAGGTTCTCTTTATCGATGGAGAAAAGGTTCTTGTCGGCAAGCCGTTCGTTGAAGGTGCTACTGTCAAAGCTACAATTGTCAAACAGGGACGTGAACCTAAGATTCGTGTTCTTCGTTACAAGGCAAAGAGCAACTTAAGAGTCGCTCGTGGACACAGACAGCCCTACACCGCTCTTAAGATTGAAGCAATCAACTTCTAATCTATGATCAGTGTTGTTGTCGAATATGTCAATGACGATTTCTCTTCTCTCCAAATCGATGGACACGGAGGGGAAGAAAAAGGTTATGACATCTATTGCGCAGGAGTTTCTTCCTGTCTGATAGGCGCTTTGAATGCACTGGAGAAAGGCGAAAACTATTTCTATGAAATCAGTTCCGGCCATTCTTTGGTTCGTGCCAAGGCAAAATCAAATAGGCATGATGCGATTGTATTAGAGACGCTCATCTGCCAACTCGAAACGATAAGCAACAGCTATCCGGAGAGAGTCAATTGCAAGATCTCTAAGAAAGAAGGTAAATTATGAAACTGAATTTAGTTCTTGATATTCAGCTCTTCGCTTCTCATAAAGGTGTTACCTCTACTAAGAACGGTCGTGATTCCAACGCTCAGCGTTTAGGTGCAAAGCTTTATGATGGACAGTGGTGCCATTCCGGCTCCATCATCTATCGTCAGCGCGGTACAAAGATTCATCCTGGTCACAATGTCAAGAGAGCCGGTGATGACTCTTTATTCGCTTTGATTGATGGTTATGTCAAGTACGAGAGACTTGATTCCAAGAGACTTAAAGTCTCCGTCTATCCGACGAAGCCTGAAGTCGCTTCTAAGTAAGTTAATCTAAAGCATTTAAGGCTTCGGAATTTCCGAAGCCTTTTCTATTCTTCAGTATCAGGAGGCAGTTAACTATGCATGATAAAGTAAAAATTACAGTAATTTCTGGAAAAGGCGGCGATGGAGCCATCTCTTTTAGACATGAAAAATCAATTATGAACGGCGGACCTTACGGCGGAAACGGCGGTAAGGGAGGCGATGTGTCCTTTGTTGCCGATAATGGCATCAACTCTTTGTCCGAATATCGATTCGGCAAAGTTTTCCGTGCTCAGGACGGCGAAAACGGAAAGACAAAGCTTCAATACGGAAAAGATGCGCCGAGCATCGTTCTTCATGTGCCTGTCGGCACAGTCGTTGAAGATGAACAAGGCCGTGTTTTGGCTGACCTTTATCATCATGGCGATACTTATCTCGCTGTCAAAGGCGGAAGAGGCGGAAGAGGCAATGCCACTTTCAAGTCCCCTGTCAGACGTACTCCTAATATTGCCGAAAACGGTATGCCCGGTGAGACAAAAGGCCTCTATCTTGAGTTGAAGCTCATTGCAGATGTCGGCCTTGTCGGCTATCCGAATGTCGGAAAATCTACTTATATCAGCGCCGTCACCAGAGCAAAATCCGCTATCGGCGATTATGCTTTTACGACGCTTGAACCGCAGCTTGGCGTCTGTTTCCTCAGTGATGACAAGTCATTCATCATCGCTGATCTTCCCGGCCTTATCGACGGAGCAAGTTCAGGAAAAGGCTTAGGCTATACATTCCTTCGCCATATTGAACGCTGCAGAGTTCTTCTTCACATCGTCGATCTGACAAGAAACGATGATCCCTATGAAGACTTTTTGTCTATCAACAAAGAGCTTTCCACTTATCGCAAAGAACTTATCGATAAGCCGATGATCGTCGCTCTCAACAAGATCGATGAAGACATTCCTGAAGAGACAATCGAGGCTTTCAAGAAGAAAATCGGCGATAAGTATGAAATCTATGAAATTTCCGCAAAGAGCGGAAAAGGTCTTTACCGCTTGAATCAGAGGCTTTATAAGCTTGTGAAAGAGAGCAAAGAAGCCGAGAAGAAACACCTTGTCAAGGATGGCGGAGAAGAGAGAGTCTACACTGCCAGAATGAGCGACAATGGCAAGATTCCTGATTTCCGCATTGTCAGAAGAGAAGATGGATTCTTTGAAATCCTCGGTGAGCGTGTCATCAGAACCAAGAAGCTCATCAACCTGAAGACTGACGAGGGTATCGATCGTCTTCTCAAGTATCTCGATGGCATCGGAATTGATGAAAAACTCCAGGAAGCCGGTGCAAAAACAGGTGACACTGTCATACTTGACGATTTCGAATTTGAATATTTTGAATGATTTTTTTGTGAAATCCGTTTTTTCGGATTAATATATAAGTGGAGGGTTTTGCAGTGTATTATTATCTTCATGGCTTGATTGCATTCCATACTTCCAATTCAATTGTCGTTGAATGCGGAGGTGTTGGATATGATGTCATCGTCTCTCATCCAGACGAATTCACAATCGGTGAAACGATGTTTGTCTATGTCTCCTACATTTTCAATGAGAATGAACAGTATTTTGTCGGTTTCAAGACTTTGGAAGAGAAAAAACTCTACACTGCGCTCACTTCTGTCAAAGGAATCGGTTCTAAGACGGCTCTTAACGCCATGGGACAAACTTCTGTCGGAAGACTTTCCGATGCGATCAACAATGCGGATGATGTCTTTTTGACAAGACTCCCTGGAATCGGAAAGAAGACGGCTTCTCAGATCATTCTTGATCTCAAGGGCAAACTGACGATGCTTGAGAGCGATAACGCCATCACTTTGAACAAAAACATGGACCTTGCTCTTCAGGGATTGAAGAACTATGGCTTCAAGGACAAGGAAATCAAGGAAGCCTTGCTTTCCATCTCCAACAAGGATTTGTCTGCTGAGGAATACTTAAGACAGGCACTTGCGCTCTTATCGAAATAATTATGGAAGATACTACGAACAGACAAGAAGGACTTATCGCACAGGAGATCAAAGAGAACGTCGATGATGTCGACTTATCTTTAAGACCACAGAAATTGGCCGATTATATCGGTCAAAGCGAGATCAAACAGGAGCTTTCCATCTCGATTTCCGCTGCGAAGAAAAGGCAGGAATCGCTCGATCACGTCCTGTTTTTCGGCCCGCCTGGATTAGGAAAGACGACTTTGGCCAATGTCATCGCCAATGAACTGGAATCCGGTATCAAACTGACGAACGGTTCGTCTTTAGTCAGAACCGGCGATCTTGCCGCGATTCTGTCTTCTTTGAATCCCGGTGATGTTCTCTTCATCGACGAGATTCATCGTATGCCGATTGTCGTTCAGGAAGTCCTTTATTCCGCGATGGAAGACTTCAAGCTTTCCATCATCGTCGGAAAAGGAACGGATGCCAGAACCTTGACGATTCCGCTTGTTCCTTTCACTTTAGTGGGTGCGACAACCGATGCCGGAAACCTTTCAGCTCCTTTAAGAGACCGCTTTGGCATCATTCTTCAGATGCATTACTATAATCCGGACGAACTCTTTGAGATCGTCCTCAGAACATCCAAAGCTCTTCATTATCCCATTCATCCAGATGCTGCTTATCAACTTGCTCTTCGCGGCCGTGGAACGCCGAGAATCGTCAATCGACTTTTCAGAAGAGTCCGCGATTTTGCAACGTTCCAAGGAAAGAATGTCATCGACCGTGCCGCCTGTGATGAGGCGATGAAGTTCCTTAAAATCGATGAGCTCGGCCTTGATGAGACAGACAGAAAAGTTCTGGAGTGCCTTATTCTTCGCTACAACGGAAAACCGGCAGGCCTTAACGCCATCGCTTCCGCAATCGGAGAATCAGTCGACAATGTCTCTGATGTCTATGAACCGTATCTGGTTCAGATCGGCCTTATCAACCGCACTCCCAAGGGCAGAGTTGCGACAAAAAAGGCTTATGAACATCTGCATTTGCCCGTTCCGGATGATTTAAAATAAGTATTCTATAAAAATACTTAATATATTTCTTAATAGATACCCTATTAACTTGAAAAATCATGCCGTTTTTGTTAGATTATTTGTTGTCTATTTGTGTGCTTTTATATACACGTAATTCAGGAGGATTGACACATGCGTCGCTTCTTAGCTTATATTGTCATGATGCTTACTGTTGTTTGTGCTTTGATTTTCAATACGCAGGCTGTTCTGGATCAGAAAACAGATGCAATGGAATTCGGCTCGGGTACAGAGATGTACTACTCTATCACGAAACGTGAAGCCAGCTCCTATTCCGAAGGTGCAAAGCTCGAAGAGAAACAGTTCTCTTCTCTTCAGGATATCGATATCGAATCCGCTATCATGTCCCGTCTTGATCTTGCAGGCGTCAGAAATGCCGATGTCAAGATCGTCAAAGGAAATGAAGAGACTCAGGAAGGATATCAGCTCCGTATCGCTCTTTCTCCTTTGAATGAGAGTGAACTCGGCCGTGTCAAAGAAGTCGTCGGCATCACCGGCTCCCTCTCCATGGGCACCATCGGCGATGATACTGTCATGTATGCATCTGCCAATCAGCTCTTTGATTATTCCGATACATTCTCTAAGATCGTCTACAATGGAACGACTCCCTATCCTACCATCAAGGTCACAAAAGAAGATTATGACACCTTGAAGGAAAAGGCCAAGGAAGCAAGCGAAGCCCATAAGAACGATTCCGACAAAAAGGAAGCCAATCGTTATTATGCTGAAGATGGCGAAGAATCCACTGAAGAAGACAACTCCACAACTGTTTACCTTTGGACTAACAAGACCAAGGATGACACTTATAATAAAGCTTTCGGCACTGACGACACCATCGTTCAGGACGAAGTCAAGAACAAGGTCATCGCCAAGATTGACCTCAACAACTACGATTCCGATACTGGACGTATCTCCATCACTTCCAATATGGAAGGTGAATCCTTCGATATTTCTGCCGCCCGTGCCTTTGTCAACATGCTCAATGGTACCGATTATGGCTTTGATATCGAATTCCTCTATCAGAATATGATTCCTGCCGTCTTCGGTTCTAACAATAAGGGCATCATCGCCTCTTATATCGTCTTAGGCGCACTTCTTGTCGTCATCATCGCTCTTCTCATCTGCTTCTATGGATTTGCCGGCATCACCGCTTCCTTGACGCTCCTCTGCTCTGTTCTCACCTCCTTCTTCCTCTTCTCTGTCTTAGGATTTGAGTTCTCTGTCGCCGCTCTTGTCTCTCTTGCCATCCTCATGTGCCAGTCTGTCTTGATCTCCTTGAATTACTTTGAACGCGTCAAGCGTGAAATCAACAAGAAACACGATCTTGAAAAAGCCAATAAGGAAGGCTATCACAAGTCCTTCTTCGGCGCGTTGGATAGCTCTGTCGTTCTCCTTCTTGTCTCCCTCTTCTCCTTCCTTATCGCTGTCGGTTCCTACAAGAC
>CAKUXT010000135.1 GCA_934700375.1 uncultured Bacilli bacterium
GGGAATAGTTGCCGATCAGCTTTCTTCCTGTTCTTCTTGATAATTCATCCATCAGTTCCTTCGGAAAGCCGGTGTCAGTGAAGGTGACAAGCGGATTGCTTGTCATGATGCCCATCATCTCCCAGTGTCCTGTGAGAGTGTCTTTTCCGTTGCTTCTCTCACGTAATGTCTGAACATAGCTATGAGGATGTTTTACCTCTGTTGTTCCTTCAATGGGGGCCAAATCATGAATGCCTAAGGCGTTCATGGTTTCGACTTTCAGTCCACCTTTCTTCTCTGCGACGTGGACCCAGGTGTTGCTTCCGACATCGTTGTGATCGCCGTTGAAAAACTTGTCGGCATCCGGTTCAGCACCGATTCCGACAGAGTCCATGACAATGACGAACATTCTTCTGAATTTTTTCATAGTAGTCTCCTTATGTTTGAATATTTTAACGTTTTTAAGCGTTTCTTTCAATGAATAAGCCTAGTCTTTGACTCTTTTCATCGCCTTGTCATAAATCTCTTTTTCTTTGTTCTGTGTAAGGTGTGTATAGATCTCTGTCGTTTTGATATCTTCGTGTCCTAAGAGGGTTTTCACCTGTACTAGATTCGCTCCGTTATTCAATAAAGCAGTTGCAAATGAGTGACGCAAAGTATGGGGAGAAATCTTCTTATCAATCCCGGCATCTTTTGCGTATTTCTTCAATCTGAGGAAGACATATTGTCTGCTCACAAGGCTTCCGTCTTGATGGACAAAGAAGAAAAGAGGATTCTCTTTGATCTTCTCTCTGTAGTTTTTCAAGTAGTAGCTGATACTTGCTTTTGTCTCGTCGCTTAAGGGAAGGATTCTCTCTTTTCTTCTTTTTCCGAATACTTTTAAGTATCCGCCGTCTAAATAGAGATGGTCAAGACGAAGAGAAACAAGCTCAGAGACACGTAGTCCTAATGCGTAGGAAAGAAGTAAAAGCGTATAGTCAAGTAATCCTCTATCAGTCTTTACTTCACACTCTGATAGTATCTTCTTCACTTCTTCTGTTGTCAGATAGACAGGAAGCTTTTTCTCCTGTTTAGGAAGATAGACTTTTTCTAATGTCAGATCGATGTTCTTCTCTTTAGCAAGATAGCTGAAAAAGCAGCGAAGAGAGGTCAGTTTTCTTACGATCGTATTCTGAGAATACTGTTTGTTCAGTAACTCTTTTCGATAGGAAGATATATCATCTTCTTTCAGTTCTTCGATCTCTTTTTCACCAAAAAGAGATGAGAAAAGAGATAAGTCTTTCTCATAGGCGTCATAAGTCTTCTGGGAGAGACCTTTTTCACTGAGAAGATAAATCAGGTATTCGTTTATCGCGTCATTGACTTTCATGTTTTGTTTTTCCTAAAGTCGTCAGCTGATTGTCAGAAGAAAGCTTTTCATTCAACGAAGACAATAAACTATCAAAGCTCTGATCTCTTTCTTTGGATGAAGAGACAGTCTCTACTCTCTCTAACATCACGCCGATAAGACGGAAGCTCTGTCCGTGATAGATGCTTTGGAAGATCTGTTGTGCAATAGAGGAGATGACTTCAAGTGAATCAGTCTTTTTCTCTATCGACAATCGTTTGCTTTTTGTGACAAAGTCAGGTGTTCTGTATTTCAGTCCGATGCAATCGGTGACTTTATGATATTTGACTAGTTCTTTATGGCAGTCTTTGGCGCATTGATAGATCATTTCGGAGATCTCATCCTCATTGGATTCATCATTTAAGAAGGTTCTTTCAGCAGAGATGCTTTTCGGATCAAAGGAAGAAGAGTCGACAAAGTCATCTCCTAAGCCGTTAAGAAGGTCTTTCAAGGTCTCATAATAGCTTCCTAAGATCTTCTTTTCCTCTGGGAAAGTATAGTGATAGAAATCACCGATTGTCTTGATCCCTAAGTCGACTAATTTCGGGGCGCTTTTCTTTCCGATACCGAACATTTTATCGATGGATAGAGGGAAGAGCATCTCTTGAAAATTCTCTCTTGTGAAGATGGTGATTCCTAATGGTTTTTTATAATCAGAGCCCATCTTAGCTAAGAATTTAGTCCATCCTACTCCGATAGAACACTTCAGTTTTGTCGCTCTATAGAGTTCCATCGAAAGATCGAAAAGATAGTCGTGCAAATGCTCTCTGTCGGCTTCTTTTGTCATATCGATATAGCATTCATCGATGGATGCCTGTTCCAAAACAGGATATTTCTTTTTCAGAAAGGAGAAGAAGTTCTTAGAGTATCTCTGATAAAGAGAATAATGGCCAGGAACGAGGATGAGGTCTTTGGATTTAGCCCGCGCTGTTGAGACAGGCATGCCTGAAAACACGCCTAAGGCGCGCGCTTCATAGCTAGATGTAGAGATAACGCCTCTTTTCCCTTCGTGACCGATAGCGACCGGTTTTCCAGCCAATTCGGGGTGTTCTCTGATCTCGCACTGGACAAAAAAGCAGTTGAGATCGATATGAACGATGATTTTATCCATCAGCGATATTCGTCCCTGAGTTCTTTAGCCTGAACTTTAGCGGCTTCTGTGACATTGTTTCCGGAAAGCATCTTAGCGATGAAGGAGATGATTTCCTCTTCCTTCATATTGCTGGCTTTGGTCTTTGTCATATTGTCTTCTGTCACTTTCTTGATATAGATGGCGCTATTTGCACTGGCTACTACCTGTGCAAGATGCGATATGACTAAAACAGAGCTTACCTTCGAGATGCTCTTGATCTTTTTGGCGATCAGGGAAGCCTGTTTTCCGCTGACTCCGGTATCGATCTCATCAAAGACGACCAAGTCATAGGGATTGATATGGTTGAGCACGATCTTCAAAGCCAGCATGAGACGGCTTGCTTCGCCGCCTGACGCTGCTTTTTTCAGACTCGCTTTTTCGATGCCCTCATTCAGCTGGACCATGAACTGACAGTTGTATAATCCGTCAAGAGAGAGTTCTTTTTTCTCAAATTCGATGAAGAATCCGTTCTTTCTAAGTCCGAGATCAGCCATCTCTTTGCAGATCGCTTTTTCAAGCTTTTCTCCCGCTTCTTTTTCATAGGAATAGAACTTCTCTCCCTTCTCTTGTAATAAAGCAAGAAGAGAAGCGATTTCTTTCTCTTTCTTCTCCTTGTCGAGAGAAAAAGTCGAGGAGAAATCCAGTTTCTTCTTGTACTCTTCATACTTAGACAAGATCTCTTCTGTGCTATGTCCGTATTTGCGCTCTAGATTCTTTAAAGAATATAGTCTTTCATTGATCTCATCGATGCGATGAGGATCATAGTCAAGAGAAGAGAAACCATCGACTAAAGCCTGATATTTCTCTCTTGCCTGATTCAAAGAGTCTTCAAAAGCAAGGGCGCTATCCTTTAGCCCTGTCTCTTTTAAAGGTCTTAAGGCGCGAAGAATCGAAGAGATACCTTCAGAGAAGGAGAAGTTTTCGTTTTCGACG
The DNA here is from genome assembly GCA_934700375.1 of uncultured Bacilli bacterium. Lineage (GTDB taxonomy): Bacteria > Bacillota_I > Bacilli_A > RFN20 > CAG-288 > Enterosoma. Next base: position 3,432 of record CAKUXT010000135.1, read on the forward strand.
GCGTTATCAAACGACTCGAAATCGTTCTGGATCTTCGAATAATCCTTCAAGGATTCGAATTCTTCGTTTAAGTCTTCGATCTCATGCTCTTTGAGATGATATTTTTCGATTTCTTTGATCTGGAAGGTGAGATAATCAACATCGATATCATGATAGGAAGAGAGGAAATCCTGATATTCTTTCTTCTTATTGAGATAGCTATTGTAGACTTCTTCATATTCCTTCTTGGCTTTGATTCCATCTTCTGAAAGGAATCCAAAGACATAGAGAAGCTGTTTCTTCTCGTTGAGGATATCGCTGTTGCTGTTCTGGGAGTGAATGTCGATAAGATGGGATGCGATGCGCCTTAGTTCATTCTGTGAGACGATCTCATCGTTGATATAACAGCGTGTACTATGATCGGGAAGAAGGACACGTTTTAAGATCAGGCTTGTAGACTCGACGTATTCTTTTACTTCTTCATGCCTTGATAAGAAAGAAGGAGAGAGGGTGAAAAGAGCAGAGACACTTGCTTTCTTCTCTTTGTCACGCATCAAAGAAAAGTCGCTTCTTTCTCCTAAAAGAAGGTTCAAAGAGGAGACGATAAGAGATTTACCGGCACCTGTTTCACCTAATAGGGCAACATAAGAGCTATCGAAGCAGAGTGTCGTATCTTCGATGACGGCCAGATTTGATATATGCAGTTCTTCTAACATGTTATCCCCCTCAATTAAATATATGTACAGATAATCTCTTATCGATGATCGAAAATGAATTTCAGAACACTTTCCTTATCGATGTGTACCTGTTTTTTGATGTCATCGACTTTGCCGAAAGGATAGAATCTCTTATCTATCGTAAAGGAATGGAATCTTCCTTTATATCCGTTTTCCAAAAGTTTTTCTTCTAAATAACAGGCCGTTCCTTCTTTGACACCATATCCGTCATAGAAGATGATGTTCTGATAGGAAAGGAAAGAAGAGACATCAAAATCAAGAAGGGATAATAAGAGTGCAGTATCAAGATTCTCATCCTTAAGACTGTCGATCACTTCATATCCGTCCTGTCCAAGGGTGAGAACAAGGGTGTCATTGTTCTCTTTCTTGAAATAATTGATATCCTGATATTCTTTTAAGGCCTCTGTCTTGATCATCTTCTCTTTCGGTACACGGATAAAGACAGCTTTCTTCTCTTCAAAGCCTCTGTTCTTCATCAGATATTCTAAGCTGTATTTATCATACGCCATATAGATTCTGACATTCGGAATGCCTTTTAATAAAGCGACATCAAAGAGTCCGTGATGGGATGAACCGTCTCCAGGAACAAGAGAAGAGCGCTCTAATAAAAACAGACAGCTGAGCTCTTGTCTTGAGATATTCATAATGACCTGATCGATTGCTCTCTGAAGGAAGGTCGAATAAATATCGACAATTGGTTTTTTGCCTTTTAAGGCAAGGCCTGAAGCGATGGTAAGACAAGCTTCTTCTGCAATTCCGACATCCAAAGTTCTTTCCGGATACGTTTCAAAGACGCGCCATAAAGAAGAGGATGTGATCATGGCTGGAGTCAGAACAAAGAGATCCTTGTCCTTTTTCATCATGGAAAGGAGCACATTCTCTTTGTGATAGGTGTATTCCAAATCCATGTCATCTTTTATGAACTTCGGATTGACCCCGTGATAGAAGCCGATTCTATCCTCTTCTGCTTCTTTCATGCCGTATCCTTTTCTTGTCAGGACTTCAAAGATGACAGGATGTCTTTTTGCTTCTTTCTTTGCTGTTTCAAAAGCCTCGATAAGCGCGTAATAATCATGCCCTTCGACTTTTCCTATATAGTCAAGACCGGAGTAGGCGTGATCATCTATGCTTTCCTCTCTGACTTCTTTTACGTGCTTTAAATAGCTTTCTTCATCTTGATACTTTTCGATATGAGAAAGACGAGAAGCGATTCTCTCTTCTCTGATGAAGTCATCGTTTAAGGATTCATCATCGTTCTCTTTTGAAATGGCCATGCCGTTTTTATTGATGACTAAAATGAAGTTCTTCAAGTCGACTCTGTTTTCAAGAACATCGAGTCCTTCTTTGGATACGCCGTTCTTAAAAGAGGCATCTCCGACAATGACGATGGTATAGCTATCATCATGATTGAGCTTTTTAGCTAACGCCATGCCGATGCCAGTAGAAATAGCATCTCCTGAGTGTCCGTTATCGTATTTGTCATAAGGTGATTCTTTTCGTAAGGTAAAAGGAGAGAGACCA
>CAKUXT010000136.1 GCA_934700375.1 uncultured Bacilli bacterium
TTCATCGATAGTTCAAATGCAGCGATGATGAGGATAAGAGAAGTGACTAAGATGTTCTTTAAGAAGTAGAAACGATTGGAGAGGAAGAATCTCTTTGCGTTTTCTTCTCCGTATCTGTGCTGATAGAAGAGCTTTAGGAAATAGAGCAAAAGAAGATAACTGACACAGAGGAAGGAGAACTGCGGTCTTTCAGTAGATAAGAGATAACGTTGGAAGTAGTTGAGATTCAATCCCCAGTTTCTGTATTCGTAATAGATGAGTGTAGTGGTAAAGATGATCATAATCGGAAGAAGAGAAAAAAGGCGGTAGAAGATCAGCTTCTTTTTCGTGTTCACCCATCTGGGTGTCATGAAAAGGAAGATGATGAGAAGGAAGTACATCGATATCGTTCCGAAGTTGTTCGGTATCGGATATTGGGTGAGTTTCTCAAAGACGATATTGTTGAATTCGCTGATGAGTGTCAGCGTATAGCCGATGAGGAAGGAGATAGACAAAAAGAGGAAGAAGTTGAAACATGCATTTCTCAGTCCCTTTTTGGAGTCGAGGTAAAGATCAAAGTCGATGAAGTAAAGAAGGAATAGGCCGATAGTGAAAATGGCGGAGAGGAAGTTGCTGAAGGACTGGAAGTCACCTCCGATTCCGTCTCCTGCTGAAAGAAGAACGCTGATATAGTAGAAGATCTTCAGTGAACCAAAGAAGGTCAATACGATGCCTGCGATTTCAAATATTGTTTCAGGAAGGAATGGAGAAAAATGCCAGTCTGGTTTCAGACTTCTGTATTCGTGTTTCGGTTTTGGAATATAGACGGGATGTTCGACGCTGTTTACAAGCTCTAGCTTGCTCTCTTGTCGATGCTTTCCGTAGATGAAGACCATACAGGTAAGAAAAGCGTAGAAGGAGAAAGTAATGCCAGCAATGATTGTTGTCAGCATGAATGCATAGTATCTGTCATTATAGACTTTTGAGCTTTCAGAGAATTCTCTGAAGAAGGAAAACATATCAAGTTTGATTCCTAACTTCTGATTGATAAGGGAAGAAACAGAAGGAAGTATCTCATCGATATGACTTGAAAATGTTTTTGTGATCTTCTTTGTTTCCTCTTCTGTCATCGTATTGGATGTCTCACTTAGAATATATCCAAGTTCGAACGCTTTCTTCTCGTTGTCATAGCTGAAGAATGACTTATAGGAGAAAGAACCATCATAGGCAAAATAGGAGACATCGATAGTCCCGTTCTTATCAAAAGTCATAGGTTTGACTGTATAATTCAGCTTTGTCTTATCATCTCTGTAATTGACATAGCAGTCAAAATCCTGAACGTTGAGTTTGTCATAGGAGGTGATGATAGAGACAAACTTATTTCCTGTCTCTTTATAGATGGTCGGCCTTTTGAATGCGCTTGTGACAGAATAGGTGACATCTCCTTTTTCCTGCATTGCAGTATAGAAGGAATTGAAATCAGAGGAATAGAAAGAGAGGACATCACTCTTGTTTTTCTCTCCTAAGACATAGCCTGATACGCTGAAAGCCAAAGAGAGAAAGGAAAGACATAATAAGATGGTTCTCAGTATCTTAGAAGTACAGGTCTTATAGATGAAACCGTTCATCTTCGACTCTTTTTCTTTGATCACTTCCGGATAGGAGTGAATGCCTTTTACATATTGAGAATAATCGACTCCATAATAGTAGGAGATATTCAGAATATCTCTTTTAGATGGTTTGATATATCCTCCTTCCAGTAAGACATAACGCAAAAAGGAAAGGCCGATTTCTTTGGCGGCCTGCTTTTTAGTCATAGCTAGTTCTTCTCGCTTCTGATATAGAAAGAGGTTATAAGATATTGTGTCTTCCATCGGAGAAATTATAACACTTAGGTAAGTCTTCTTTCATTACTTCTATCGTTTTTGTAGAATATAAATGTATGAAGAAAACATGCCTGTCTCTTATTGCTTTGTTATCGCTTCTCCCTTCTATTTCTTCCTGTTGTAAAGACAAGGAGAATTCTTTTTTCTTTCCTGGATGGAGCGATAAAGACTATAAGGCAAAGTTCTATTATCAAGATGATTATTTCCTAGGTGATTCAACTGAATATGATCCCTCTTTATCCACTTGTTCTTTGGCTTTTGCCATGGCAAGTTTCCCATCCAATGAGAATGGGCCTGACAACAGTTATGAGTTCAGATACAAGAATGGACAGGACTTTCTTCTGAAGTCCGGCTTTCAGGATATTGATGTCAATCAATATTACAAAGAAAAGCCGACTACAGATTCTTTAGGTGTCATTTTCGGCCATAAGGAAATCGACGGCAAAACCATGGTCGCCTGTGGTATACGTGGGGCGAGTTATGAACGAGAATGGGCGAGCAATATCACAATAGGAGACGGAAAAGATATCAAACAGGCTCAAGGATTCTATGAGGCCTCGACAATCTTTTTGAATAGTCTTAAAGAATATCTTACAAAGTACAACATCAAAGGCTCTATCAAGCTTTGGTCTGTCGGTTATTCAAGAGCAGCAGCGACAAACAATATCGCTTCTGGAAGAATCGATCAGATGATGAAAAAGGATGGAAGTCTTTTCTCTGGTCTTGTCAGTATCGAAAAAGAAGATCTTTTCTCCTATTGCTTTGAAACTCCCCAAGGGGCCAGTTACACTGAGAAAATATCGCCAAGAGATGAATTGTATTCCAATATCCATAACATCATCAATGACAATGATATGGTTACGAAAGTGGCGATGTCTGCCTTCTCTTTTACAAGATATGGTGTCGATCATTATCTTCCTGACAGCATCAGAGATCATAATTATCAAAGCCATATTGAAAAGGTGTTGGATTTCTATACGGACATAGAGGATTATCTAGAACTTGGCGATTATGTCATCTCTGAGTTTGATCCTGCCCAATCCTGCAGCATCGAAACGATTCGTGATGAGACAAAGATCAACTGGACACCAGGATTGTTCCTTTCTGATTTCATCACCGATTTCTCATTGATCGGTGTCAATGACTTGAGCAATTATGTTTCAAATATTCAAAGCGGACTGAGAGATATCATGGAAGCACTCTATAAAAGCGGAACACTGAGTTCCTCCATGATGAGTTTAGGAATGACATTGCTTACAAATCTTCTTTCTGATGTCCGTCATGATCAGCTTCTGAATGATCTCATCTATGATACAGAAAGTGGACTCAATGAGCTTTTCTCTGTTCTTCAGAAGTCCTTGTCTCAGCTTCAGGTTGAGATCAATACAGTGGATTTAAAGAAATCATTGACATCCCTTTTGGATGCAATCCTTAAAACCTGCAAGGCCCATCCTGATTATCTTCTTACCCTTTTTGATCTGAAAAACATCAAAGCATTAGGATCTGCCCATTATCCAGAATTATGTCTTTCTCATCTGATGGCTCAGGATCCTAACTATACAGCGATGCCTTTTACTTATGATGCAACAGGAGATATGTTCTATCTCTCTGCTGACTTGAAAGAGACTGAGGATGTCAAAATCGAAATCAAGGATCGATTTGGAAGAATCTTAGCAGGATTCAAAGATGATATGTTATTTCAGGATACGAAATTCAGCTGTTGTATCGATGGTGAACAATTAAGAATCTATTTCCCTTCTTATCTTGAGTACCGGATAGAGACTGAAAACCAGATGTTCGATCTTGAGCTAGTCACACCTGACAAGCGTTATCCCACGAAGGTTTATCGTTCCAAGAAGGATGATAGTATAAGGATCAAAAACAAAGAGATTGTCAAATTAGACAAAACTATACAAATCTAAAATTCAAAACATCAAAAATGCCGCCTCTTAGATAAGAGACGGCATAATTTCTAGATGTTACTACGAGAAGTTAAGACTTATGGATGATTATCTCAATAAGTTTGCACTTTCGATAATACCTATAGAAGTGTTTATCGATTATCTTTCGATTCATGCAATTTTCCAAGCGCGAAGCAAAGATAATAAGGCAAAGTCAAAATATTATTCTCATATCCGATGTTGTAATCGCCGAATTTGATCAGTTTTGTTACGCCGTAATGTTCGGGATGCGACATTACTGTTTTGCTTGATTTAGTATTGCCATTCTTTGCTTTTACTTCGATTAAGGTAGCAAACCCGTTATATGAAATGACAAAATCGATTTCCAAACCGCTGTTTTTTGCAAAGTAATAGGTTGGAATATCTGCTTTATATAAGCTGTCTGCAATTGCAGCCTCAAAAAGCACTCCTTTATTCATGCCTAAGGTGTCCTGCATCAGTCCGTTGATGATATCAAAGCTGCACAATGTTGTCATCATAGAGATGTCAGAATAGTAAAGTCGAAAATCAGAATCTTTTCTTCTGACTGCCAAAGGCAAAGATGGATTCTCGATGTTGTATGCTTTGAATATGATGCTTCCGTTTGTCAGATAGTCGATGGCATCATTTCTCTGATAGCTGTTTCCGCTTATTTTTGATGTGATGAATCTTCCTCGATTGGATAATGCGGAGGATAACACTAAATCAAACGCTTTTTGGATTCTTGAAATTTCAGTTGTTGTATAAAGAGGTTTGCCATCTTCGGTTTTGCGTTTTACAGGATCACCCTTAATATCGAAAATAAGGCTTTCGTTTTTTCTATAGGCCTCAGAGAAACTATTGGTCTCGATGAATTTGCTTACAGCTTCTGGATATCCTCCTACACACATGTATTCTTTGAAAAGCATTTTCATCTTTTCGTGAATGCTATCCGGTATTTGTTTTTTGCTGTTGAAATATTCTAACAGCTGATTGATCTGGTCATCAGAGTAACCTATACCCCAAAGAAATTCTTCAAAATCCATTGTCTTCATACAAATGATATCTTCCGCTCCATTTGGCATGGGAGTGGATATGCTGCTTTTCTGTGAAAGATTCAAGCCGATGTATGAGCCGCTTGCAATTACTTCAAAGCGCCCATCTTCTTTGAAACTCTTCAAGGCCAATCTGGCACGAGGACAGTCTTGTATTTCGTCAAGTATTAGGACTGTTTTATATGGTACGAATTTGAAGTCATAGAAAAGGAAGGATAATTTCTTGATGATGTCATCAACCTCAAGAGAACCATCAAAGGCACTCATTGCCTCTGGCTTTTTCCAAAAGTTTATTAAGTTGACGTTTTTGAAGTTGTTGTTTGCGAATTCTATGATGCTTCTGGTTTTCCCGCATTGTCTAATACCATATACAAGGGCTGGAGAATGATTTTTTGAATGAAGCCAATTCGATAATTTCTTATCTATTTTTCTTTTCAAATAATTGTCCATGTTCAATTCTCCTCTCTATGATTCATAACTATTATAATATGATTTACCGTGTTTTGCACCAAATTTCAAGCCGGTTTTGATGCATTCCGCACCAAATTTCAAGCCAGTTTTAATAGAATCCGCACCAAAACTCGACCGAGTTTTATTATAAACTGCACCAAAAGTCCCTTGAAATTTATTATTCCTATTCCATTTTGATGACTCCTGATCATCGTTCTCTGATGCCTCTTTGAAAAATCAGTAGTACATTTTGTAAGGAAAGAAAAATCCGCTATTTTCCGATAACTTGATGTGTACCCAATTCTTGGACCGCTAGTCAAGAAGGAGGGATGGCCAAGCTAGCTTGGCCATCGGCCGGAAAGG
>CAKUXT010000137.1 GCA_934700375.1 uncultured Bacilli bacterium
GAATATTCTTTTTCGTATTTGTTTTTTATCGAACATGTCTCTTCTACTGCATCATAGAATGCTTTTTGCATTTCGCGAAGAATGCTTTGCCACTTTTCAAAGCATTCATTAACAATCTTTATCCGCTCTTCTTTAGATAGGCTGAAGTAATCTAGATGATGTTCTTTATAGTAATCATTTTCGAATGAAGGAGGAAATCCTTTGTTTCGTTTGATAAGCTCTTCAAGCATCTTAGGAATGATTTTAAGAAACCAATCATTCATCCAATGGACGTCACGGTCAGAAAAGCCGCGCTTAGCACGCTGCTTTTCCTCCTTTCTGATTTGTCTATTTCTTCGCGTCATACTTTCATTTTTCTTCTACGACAATGAGAAGATTTCCATCATCGTCTAATCTTGAAGATTGGTTGGCGTTTTCAGTATCACAGATTCTTCCTTCGGAATTGACTACATCTTTCCACGGAAGATAGATAGATTCCATATCAAGTCCGCTATCATCAAGATAGGTGATAGAGACGATGTCATTGTAAGCTGTCAATCTTTCAAAATTCGTAAAGTCGTCGACTTTATCCCAGAATTCGATTTTTTTGTCAGCTTCTTTACAGATGCAGACAGTCATCTTTCTACAACGCCACGTTCTGTCAATGACGTTTTTGCGAACACAGGGCATCAAGCTATCGTTTTCACAGATGCCTTCCAATTCGAAACGTTCCAGATTATCAACACAGACAGTGACGCGTTGACAGTTTTCTAATTCGAATCTTACATATTTGACATTCAGTTCCATTTCATTCTCTCCTTGTTAATGAATCTTTTCTTGAAACACAGCTTCATCTTCTTTTCATATATTGATTGTTTTGAGTGATACGCTTGTTTTCACCTCCGATTTTTTGATTACGCTTCTATTATAGTGGTGAATCGATCACTCTTTTTATCATTATTATTTTTGTACTTATATGCGTACAAAAAAATCAGTGACGAGTTCTTCATCACCGATTCTTTCAGTCAATCTTAATTCCTCAGTCATCAAAGCAATAGACTGCCTGTCTATTGCTTTGATAGACATATGCATACGTGTTGTTTAAGCAGTCTTCTTCAATGAAACATCAATATCTATTTTTCTGCTCGTTTTGTTTTCCATTGCCCATGAAGAGATGATCTGATGAGACTTAAAGTAATAGTCTTTGTCTTGATCATCAAAGATAAAGGCATTGGATCGTAAGTATTCTTCATCAAACTGATCGAAATGAACGATATCGAGTTTGATTTCATCATCTGTTTTGACGATGTCGATCGATAATTCGTCATCATAGGGATCTTTATCGGAATAATGGATGTCACCCTTCAATGCTTCGTTTGCATACTTTTTTGAATCTTCTGCATCTCTGTACATAAAAGCATACATAAGCAAAGACATTCTTTTATGGGCGATGATGTCTTCATCATAGAGGTCTCCTTCTTTCTGTTTGTTAAAGAAGAAGATATCCGGATCGAAAATATTTGCTTCTGTGTTAAACACGTCAGTATTGATACAGATGTGTTGTTTGATTGCAGTTTTCATCATCTTTACTGCTTCAGAGAACATATCGAATTCATATTCTTCTTTGTTGATTGTTACAGTCCAATTGCTCATATGGTTTTTCCTTTCATGTATCAGATCAAAATTCGAATCAGTGTCGAATTTAGAGTTTCTTATTTTAGCCATGGATTTTATCATTCTTATGTTTATCTTCATAAGTAAGCTCAACAGCTTGTTTTACTTCATCTTTTTCTTCAGGCTCTCTTTCATCCATGGATTTCTTAAAGCTCTGATAATACTAACTAAATGTCTGAATGAGATAATCCTAATCAAATTCTTTTTGCTTTCTTGTCGTCAATCAATTTCCTCAAAAATCTTCTCAAACATCGCTTTTGTCTTAGCTCCACAAGCCCCCATATTATCTACATGGGACAAAATTTCCTCTTTATCTACACTCTCAGTCATATCAAATAGCATCATAAAATAAACTGATGAGAAGTGTTCGCCTTTTTCAGATATAAATCTAAAATGAGGAGAGGATAATATCTTCTTGAATAATTCGATTTTTTCTGGAAGTTCGTCATCAAATCTATTGACACGTTCATCAAAATACTCTTTGAATTCTTTAACACTTGGAACGACTTTATAAAGTGTGCTGCAGTCTTTCAATTCAGGAATAGGATGAGCACCTTCACCATCAAACGTGTCTTCATCATATGCAGTTGCAATAACCAATCCTAATTTATGCAAATCATGGTCAATATTAGAAATAGGATTGTGATAGGTTCTATTTTTGAAAATCTCATTAAAAGGCTGATTCACTTCAGGAGGATATAAATTAATAGTTGGAAGATAAAGAATCCTATCACCTTTTGAGAAATCTTCCATAATATTATCACCAAAACAATATTGAGGTTTACCGTCTTTTAACGCTTCACGTAAAATACCATTCACTTCTTCGTAGAAAGCAGTTGGTCTTAAGTCCCAATATTTGATTTCAGAAGCATGTTTTTCAAACCATTCTCCAATTATCGCTTTCTTTCCAATTCCATCATCGCCGAAGAAAATCAGATTTTCATTTTTGATTTTTCCGCTCTTCAGATCAGACAATGTATCATCAAGAACCTTCTTCATCTCATTCAATGTAATTGTTTTCATAATGCCCTCTTTTTTCTGCTTAAACAATATCACAAATTAACACGCCTTACAATAGTAAAGAAGGACTATCAATATAACCAAATCCACTTTAATCATAAAAAGGAAATGCCACAGTTATAGAAATAGTGAGTTAAATTCAAAATCCGAATTGATTTTCGAATTTAGACTTATCTTAATCTTCAAGCGTACATACAAATTCAAGATTGTCTAACTTCTTGAATCCACTCTCCTCCCGTTCATCAACGATGTATCCATCACAGAGCAATAAAACATGACTCTTGAATATAACTTCCAAACATCCATATTTATTTGTAACAACCACCATATGAGGTATAGAGGCAATAGCATCAATTTCCTCACTGGTAAAAGCCTGACCAATTAAAGTCAGTCCGTTCTTATGTCTTTCTTCACCGGATAAGATACAAAGGCTGGTACAATCCAAATGATAGCCATTGACTTTATCTTTATTTTCATCCAGCCAACAATCAATAAGGAAATCAGTTATTGGACCACACGCCGCTTGGTCCACCATAATATTGCCATGATTTTCTAATGATTGATTCATCATTTCTTAAATTTTCGAGATCATTTTATATTCTCCTTTTCTAAAATGAATTTAAGCCTATTTAGTCTGATATTTTAAACCAGCAATCTTACCAGTGATCGGACTCATTTACTCATTCTCCTTTTTAGTAACAGCAGTCAATTGATTCAACACGCTTTTCATCTTTCCATTAAGAAATTTGAATTTCGGAACAAACTTGAAATAATAGTAGGTTGCTAATTCTTCTTCCATTGTTGTCGGTTTGATGATTTTTATCAAATCAGCAACATTGATCTCTCCATCCCCATAAGGATCAGATAAAAGCCATGACTTAAAAGCTTTAGCATCAACAGAAATATTGACTAAACCATCCGTGACCGGTTCATTCTTTTTCGGCTCATCAGTGACAATAATCCAATTGTCGCCAAGCGAGTCAATGATATCCTGACATGTTTTATCTTTTTCGATGCCTCTTATCAAATTTGTTTCCTGATATCTGAATTCCTCGGAAAAGAACGATTCAAAAGATTTTTTCAGAACATCTTTTTTATCAAGTTTGAAATAGAAGGATGCCATGATTGTATTTCCGCCGCTTGGCAATATTTTGGATTTGATCATATGATCAATGCTTGTATATTTTTCAGCAAGGACAGGACAGACTTTCTTAAATGTCTTATCGAAATCTCTATGATCATCAAAATCATCATGTAAGACCTCTCTTTTTGAGTCAAACACGATATCGAGATTTTCAATCGGCTCAAACAGATAGTGGTTTTTCAAAGGCAACGGCTTTGTATTTGTCACATCATCATATTGAGCAATCGGCAAAAGGAAAGCGTAGAGCTTGTTTTTGATTTCTTTGATCATATAGACTCTGTACCACAGATAATAATAGGCTTCCTTTTGATTTGCATCATAGACAGGATATCTCGAAATGAACATTTTCCCTTCGCGATACGCTCTTTCGACAAGGCTGATCTTTTCAATGGCTTTCTTATCCAATTTCTTAACGCCACGGAGCAGGCTCTTATATTCGAGTTCAATCGTATTCTTGTTTTCTTCACTGGTTGAAAAAGCACTCAAAACACGTTCTTTCAAAAAAGATACATCCTCATCCTTGGTGTATTTGTCATTAGTGATAGCAGCTAAGATTTTTGCTGTTTGTTGTTCATCTACACCATTTCGTTGCTCGACATAGTATTTGCCAGAATCAGTCTTTTCCAAGACAAAAGGAAGCTTCTCAGGGTAAGAATCACTGATTTCATCCAATAGCTTCAGACATTTGCTAATTCTTTGTCTTCTGACCTGATTTCCTTTTTCAGCATTCTTATCATATTTCAAACCGAATTCTTTTGCATGCTCACAAATATCAATTTGTGTTGCTGGATGATTTTCATCCGTGTAATGCAAAAGATAGTCCAACGTCAAAAGCATTTCAACTTGATGTATATCAACGGATTTGAATTTAGTTGTCATCATCTTTCCTCCTGCTAACATTTTAACTGCTAAACACAATGACTGACCGATATTTTCAATCGTGTCTTGAATTCCGCACATAAAGCAAAATTCTCATATGCGGTCTTTCTTTTGTGAATGTGGCGTAAAACACAATTTAGCGATTAGTATTTTTATTATTATCTCAAGATGCAAAAGATATTCCAACCTATTTATCAAATCTAGATGTTTGCCAATATACAAAACTCTTGTTTTGTAAAAATCAGCATCCACGAGTTATCACAATCATCTCAAAAATCTTTTTTAGGAGAGTTGTCAACGTTTTATATCTCTGTACAGCAAAGAAATGCTCCATTGAAACATGCAGCTTCTTTTAAAAATCAACGCCTCTTTATACTGCTTCAGAGAACATATCGAATTCATATTCTTCTTTATTGATCATCACAGTCCAACTGCTCATATAGCTTCTCCTTTTGTGTATCAAAACCTAACTACTTCTAGTTCAAGAGTAATCTTCTCGAACATCTCAGCAACTTCATCACATGGGTCATCGCTAGAAACTTAACGAAGCTGTGATCCTATCGCGTATTTGTCTCCAGAATCACAATATTTGAACCATGAGATGAATTTGTATGGTGTGAAGCTACCATCTTCATTTGAGATGAACTTGAAACGAGGAGATGATAATACCTTCTTGAACACTTCTATTTTTATTTTGTCTTCGTTTTTATATTTTCCTGTTGTTGTCTGTTCATCAAAATACTCTTTGAATTCTTCAACACTTGGAAAAACACTATAGACATGTACCGCACCCCTGACATTGGACTTTAAATAGAACTATAGCACAACATTGGGACAGGCACAATGCTCCTGTTGCA
>CAKUXT010000138.1 GCA_934700375.1 uncultured Bacilli bacterium
GCCGTATCCTAGTCTTGTTTCTAACAAGTTCATTTTAACCTCCAAAAGGATTATATCAATATTGGCCTTTTTTATAAACTAAAAGCGGACAATTTGGCCTCTTATGTTTTAGTAAAGAGGCCAATCCTTTTTAACGACTCCTTTGACAACCACACAAAAAGCGCAGCAAATACAAAGCCGCGCTTCTATTATGATCCGACCTATTTCTCTAAGAATTTGATGATGTCATTGACAACTTTATCTCTTTCGGTCTCATTGAGAATCTCATGTCTCATATGAGGATAGAGAACAAGGCTTACATCTTTTACTCCTAAATCTTTGTACATCTTCAATAAGGCTTTCGGACCTTTTCCGCAGGCACCGACAGGATCTTCTTCACCTGCAAGAAGAAGGATATGCTCATTCTTGGAGATGCGTTTCAGGTTTTTCTTCTTGTAGATCTGATTCAATCCATCCATGAATTCATGGAAGAAACCAAATGTGTTCTCATGTCCGCAGTAAGGATCAGCGGCATAATTCTTGATGTTCTCTTTGTCGTAGCTGAGCCAGTCAAGATCGCTCTCTCTGTCTTTGATGGATTTAGCATAGGCACCGACAGACATACTCTCTAAGAACTTGGCGTGCTTGTTCCAATTCTTCTTTGTCGTGAGAAGCTTGGCCATCATATTGCCGATGGAGATCAAGAACTTGTTGTTCTTGCCGTTGCTTGCCATGATAATCGCTTTATGGACGGTATCAGGATAATTGATCAGATAATTCTGAACAGCGAAAGAACCCATGGAATGTCCCATCAGATAGACCGGGATTCCTTCTTTCTTCAGTTCCTCGACCTTTTTGTTGAGAGAGGCCTGTGTCATCTTCCAGGCTCCTTTTGGCCACTGCTGTTGTTCTTCGATGCTCTTTGAGTTTTCTCCCTGTCCCCAATGATCAAGAACAGAGACGGAGAAGCCTTTCTCATTCAGCTCATGGGCAAAGCCTTCATAGCGGGATGAATGCTCATCCATGCCGGTGATGATGAGAAGATGGGCTTTGGGGTTATCGATGAGATAATCGTTTCCTTTTTGGATGAACTCATCATTGTATCTGACTTCAAAAACAGACATTTATCGTTTCCTCCTAATATATATTTACCAACGATTGTAGACTTTTTCGGCGAATCCGTAACAATTCTCGATCTTATATGTTTTGCCTTCGACTGTGAAGGTTCCATTATAGATACCGAAGATCTGGTTCTGAATCGAATGGATGACAATGGCATTTCCACCGCCTTTTCGATGAATGAGAGGGGTGAACGTAAGATTGATGTCTTTGTTTCTAGAGAGCATTCTCCACGTCTTCATGAATTCTTCTTTTCCGGCTTTGTCCTTTGGAATCTCAAAGATGACATCATCCATCTTGAATGCTTTGTCATCAAAGAAGAACATGTTTTCGCTGGCCTTAGACGTATCTCCGAAGCCATAGCCTAAATTGAAGCCGACTGTATGGCCGTCACAGACATCGTTCATGCTGGCCCAATACCAGGTATTGACCCTTGTCCAGACGCCTCTTCCCCAGTCTAAGACACCTTGCATATTCTCAACGCGATATCCTTTATCGCCTAACTTGATATCACCGCTGCAGATGAGATTATTGCTCTTCTGGTTGTAATAGAAGTGTTTGTCTTTATTAAACGGCGTAGCGATGACCATTGTATCATCCCTTGTCTTGGTGACAGTGAGATGGAAAGTGAGTTTTTCCTTTCCTCTGAAGTTCTCATAGCTTCCGACAAGTTCACGTTTCTTTCCGTCATTGTTGAAGATGAATAAGACACGGTTATCAAGATACTTCACATCACCGATTTCGCTTGTCGGAGGAAGATTGCGTTTTCCGTTGGAGAATGCGTGCATTCTCGAATTCTGACAATAGGTTCTTTTCTTGAAGTCAAAGAAGGTAGCAGAGCAAAGATCCATATAGGAATTGTCAGCAATCGTCAATGCGATACCGATGTCATGATTGCCGAAATAGTAGTAATCCCATTCCTTGATTCTTGATTTTCCTGCTTTGATGTCTTCTCTTCTATACTCCTTGACAAGAGAAAAAGCATAACCAGCTTCATTGAGGTTACCATTTTCATCTAGGAGTCTGCCGTTTGTCAATTCATGCTGTTCCATAGTTGTTCCTCAGAAGATTTTGTATATATGTATTATATCAAAAGTAAGCGGATACAATCTATTGAGTTATCTTTTAATATCACTAGAATATTGTGGTTTATAACACAATAGATAAAAAATGAAAACGAAAACACATCCGGAAATGGACCTTACAAGCGGCAATCTCTTTCTCAAAATACCGCTCTTTGCTCTTCCTATGGCCTTATCGACCATCCTTCAGCTTCTTTATTCGACCGTCGATTTATTCACCGTATCACACTATGGCGGAGGAAACCTTTCGATGTCAGCTGTCGGAAGCAATTCTGCCCTAGTCAACTTAGTCATCACCTTGTTTGTATCCTTAGCAGTCGGTGCCAATGTTGCATTAGGAAACGCAAAAGGCGCTGATGACAAAGAAAAGGCACAGAAAGTTCTCTCTACGTCCATGATTCTTTCTGTCATTGTCGGTATCCTTGTCGGCATTATCGGATACTTCATCTCTCCTTTATTATTGAAAGCGATGAAGACACCGGATGATATTCTTTCCTTAGCGACAACCTACTTGAAGATTTACTTCCTCGGTCTTCCATTCATGATGATCTACAACTTCGGTTCTCAGATTTTAAGAGCCTTAGGAGATTCAAGAAGACCTTTCTATTTCTTAGCCATATCCGGTATCATCAATGTCGCATTCGATCTTCTTTTTGTCATCGTCTTTGACCTTGATGTCATCGGTGTCGCACTTGCGACAATCATCTCTGAAGCTATATCAGCTGCTCTTGTCGTCCTTTGGCTTGCTCTTAACAAAAAGGGTTATGTCAGACTGGATTTCAAGCACCTTGTCTTCGATAAAGATAGCCTTGCCGATATCCTCAAAATCGGCATTCCTGCCGGTCTTCAAGGATTAGGATTCTGTATTCCCAATGTGTTGATTCAGTCATCTTTGTATACGATTCATAACTATACGATCAATGGTATTGCAATATCGGAAGATGAAATTCTTTCCGGTGCCAGCGCAAGCAGCCAGATCGAAGGATACGTCTATGCTTTCGTTGAGGCTTTCGCTCTTTCCTGCGTTTCTTTCGTCGGTCAGAATTTCGGAGCAGGAAAGAAAGATAACATCAAAAAGATCTATTGGTATTCAATGACTTGGATGGCTATCTTCTGTGTCCTTTGCTCTCTTCTTGTCCTGATCATTCCAAACCAGCTGCTCTCAATATTCATCTCCAATTCTGAATTAGAAGATGGTACCACTCAGATCATCAAAGAAAATGCACTTGCTGCAGGACGTGAGAGAATGTACATGATGGTATTCACTTATGTTCTTGATGGATTCATGGATGTTTCAAGCCAATACCTAAGAGGAATGAAACATTCTACCGCTCCTGCTATCATCACACTGATTGGATGCACAGGAACAAGAATTGTCTTCATCTTTACACTGTTCACTTATGTCTCTTACTTCCATACGATTTTCTGGCTTTACTTCTGTTATCCGCTAAGCTGGATGTTTGTCGACCTGATCTATATTCCTGTCACAATAATGCTGCAGAAGAAGGCGTTTAAGACTATCGACGAGAGAACTATCAAGGCTCTTTAAACACGAATAATAAAATTAATGGAGAATTTTCAAGATAAAAATATTTTTATCTATCCTTTTCTTGTGAAGAATAGTTTATACTATAGGCTCCAACCGAGGGAGGTTATTTATGCAAATCTTAGTTACGGGTGGCGCAGGGTTCATCGGAACTCACACAGTAGTCGAATTGCTCAATCAGGGCTATGACGTTGTAGTTATGGACAACCTTTGCAACGCCAATGAAGAAGCACTCAGAAGAGTCGAACAGATCACAGGAAAGCATGTCAAATTCTACAAAGTCGATATGCGTGACAAAGAAGCTGATCGTATGATTCTCCGTGAGAACAAAATCGATGCTGTTATTCATTTTGCAGGTCTTAAGGCTGTCGGCGAAAGCGTTCATATGCCTTTGGAATACTATGACAACAACATCGGCGGCACTGTCACACTTCTTGAAGCATTGAAAGAAGCCGGTGTCAAGACCTTCATCTTCTCCTCTTCCGCAACAGTCTATGGAAAACCGGAACGTCTTCCTTTAGACGAGAATTGCCATCTTTCTGTCACCAATCCTTATGGTGCCACAAAGCTGATGCTCGAACACGTCTTAGAAGATTTATATGTTGCTGATCCTGAATGGAACATCATGCTCTTACGTTACTTCAATCCTGTCGGAGCTCATCCTAGCGGATTGATCGGCGAAGATCCTAAGGGCATCCCGAACAACCTCATGCCTTATGTCGCTCAGGTCGCAACAGGCAAGCTTCCCTGCATCAAGGTCTACGGCAATGATTACAACACACCGGATGGAACTGGTGTCCGTGATTATATCCACGTCGTCGATCTCGCTTTAGGCCACATCGCTGCCTTGAAGTACTGCACAAAGCCGGGTGTTCATATCTATAACCTCGGAACCGGAAAAGGTTATTCCGTCTTGGATATGATTCACGCTTTCGAAAAAGCATGCGGAAAGAAGCTTCCTTACGAAATCGTCGGAAGAAGAGCAGGCGATGTCGATAGCTGCTATGCATGCGCCGATCTTGCCAAGAAAGAACTCCATTGGGAAGCCAAATACAATTTGGATGATATGTGCCGTGACCAGTGGAACTGGCAGAGCCATAATCCTAACGGATACGAAAAGTAATCATGGAGCCGCTATTCAGCGGCTCTTTTTCGTTTGATATAATCCGCTTTCAATGGCGGAATGGTTTTCAACTGTAGCTAATTGCATCAATCCGTTCTATAATATTTTCAAAACACGGAGAAACAATTATGAAAACTACACTCGTTGTCATGGCTGCCGGAATGGGCAGTCGCTTTGGCGGACTGAAACAGGCCGCACCTATTACCGAAAGCGGACGCGGCATTCTCGACTTTTCAATCTTCGATGCCAAAAAGGCAGGATTTGACAAAGTCGTATTCATCATCAGAAAAGAGATTGAAGAAGACTTCATCGAATTGGTCGGAAAGAGAATCGAAAAGATGATTCCTGTCTCTTATGTATTACAGGATATGTCCATTCTGCCAGAAGGAAGAAAGAAGCCGTTTGGCACTGCACAGGCTATTTTGAACTGCAAGGATATCGTCAATACTCCTTTTGCAATCATCAACGCAGATGATTATTACGGAAGGCATGCATTTGAAAGCATTCACGAACATCTTCTTCACGCCAAGAACGGCGAATACTGCATGGTCGCCTATCAGTTGGACAAGACCTTGTCCAACAATGGTGTCGTCAACCGCGGTGTCTGTCAGATCAAAGACGGATATCTCAATGAAGTCGTCGAGACGCTGAACATCAATTCAAAGGGCGAATATACAAAGGATGATGTGAGT
>CAKUXT010000139.1 GCA_934700375.1 uncultured Bacilli bacterium
ACGATACGGATTGATGACAATGATGAAGTCATTTGCATTACAAAGATTTACACAGAATTATTGACAAGTCTCAAAATATGCCCTTTATTTCTTAGAAAATACTGCTAGTTTCAAATAGCATTGACGAAGCTCCTTTTTTGTATCTTAGAATTCTTCCTCTAAAGTGACATGCTCTGCAGTTGTGTTCTTCACACAATCGCTGACCATCGTTTGCCAATCGAATTCGGATTCGATCTTATTGACGACATCAAGGCTAGGATGCGTGACAGGATCCTTCAGTGTGAAGATGGTGCAGCAGTCCTCAAACGGACGGATAGAGATATCATAGGTACCGATATCTTTGGCGATCTGAATGATCTCGCTCTTATCGGTACAGGCAAGCGGTCTAACCATCGGAAGATGGCAGCACTCTTCGATGACCTTCATCGAAGGAAGCGTCTGAGAAGCGACCTGTCCGATGCTTTCACCGGAAGAGAGGATAAGATCATTGTGTTTGTTTGCGATTCTTTCTGCAATTCTCATCATCATTCTTCTCATGACAGTGACGCAATAGCTAGGACCTGCGACTTCGTAGATCTTTCTTTCCAGTTCAGTGAACGGAACAACATATAACTTGATGTCGGGCTGATATTCATTCAGGACATGAAGAAGATCGTGAATCTTATCGATGACAGCCTGAGAGGTGTAAGGAGGAGCTGCAAAGTGGATGCACTCCAGCTTGACTCCTCTTTTCATCATCAGATAGGCAGCGACAGGAGAATCGATACCGCCGCTGAGAAGGCAAAGGGATTTTCCGGCGATGCCTAAAGGATAACCGCCCATTCCTTTTTCCTTGATGGCATAGACATAGGCTCCTTCCAATCTGATCATGATATGAATCATGACTTCCGGATTATGGACATCGACCTTTGCTGTTTCAACTGAGCGAAGAATATAAGAGCCGACCTTTCTGCTGACCTCATCGGAATGAATCGGGAAATCCTTGTCCGCTCTTCTTGTTTCCACTTTGAAAGTGGTCTTTTTAGAAAGGAGATAGACTTCTTTTGCTTCTTCATAGATGGCATCCATATTCTTGTCGACATTCTTTGCAAGAGCAAAAGAACCGATTCCGGATACCTTCTTCAAAGGCTTTTTGACCTCGGAAAAATCTTCTCCGTTGAGAAGAATGATGATATGGTCTTTTCTGATTTCATAGGTGAGATTCTTGAAATCACGAAGTGCATATTTGATATTGTTTCCTAAAAGACGGATAAAGTTCATGATGTTCTTTCCCTTTGTGGAAAGCTCACCGAAGAAAATGATGATCATATCTGTATTCATAGCCTAATTCTCCTTGATCTTGACTGAAGACAAAACTTCTTTTAACGCTGACATGAAATCGACTGCGTCTTTGATATCCTCTGTTCCAGAGAAAGAAAGACGAATGCCGTTGGATGCGATGACTTCATCGTATCCGGCATTTTTCAGAACATAAGAATATCCTTCCTCTCTGCTTGAACATGCTGACTTTGTCGAGACATAGACGCCCATATTGCTCAGCGATTCTGCAATGATGGATCCTTTATGCTGCTTCAGAGCAAAAGAGAGCATGAAGGGAGAGCAGTTTCCTTTCGATGTGATTTCAATCTCATCGATTTTGGAAAGCTCTTCTCTTAAGTAATCATTGATTTTCTTTGCCTGTTCTCTTCTTTGATTCTGTGTGGACATCGATAGACGAAGAGCAGTTGCAATAGAGCAGTCCAGTCCTAAAGGTGTCGTTCCAGCTCTCATTCCGTTTTCCTGCTCTCCTCCGATGATCTGCTCATCAAGGACAACATTTTTCTTTTTGACAAGAACACCAGAGCCTTTCAATCCACCGATCTTATGACCGGAAAAAGTCATCAGATCGTAAGAGGCAGGGTCCAGGTTTTCTTTTGTGACAGACTGTGTCGCATCGACATGAACGACAGCTCTTGAATTCTTCTTCACAATCGAATAGATCTCATCGACAGGGAAGATGAAGCCGACTTCATTATTGACAGACATAACAGAAACAAGAGAGGTCGGAACCTTCAAAGCTTCTTTCAGCTCTTCTAGATCAAGCCTTCCTTCTTCATCATAATCAAGATAGACGACATCAAAGCCTTCTTCTTCCAGCTTTTTGAAGACATTCAGAACGGAAGGATGTTCCGCTTTGGTCGTAATGATTCTTTTCGCCCATCCTTTATTATGATAAGCGATTCCTTTGATGGCAAGGTTGTTCCCTTCGCTGGCGCCAGAGGTGAAGACGACTTCTTCCGGAAGAACATGGAGGTATTTTGCAACCTGGGTTCTCGCTCTTAAAAGAATGGAAGAGCACTGAAAACCTAATGCATGATTGGATGATGCATTGGCAAAATCGTTCATAGAAATATCGCTGAAGACTTTCAGGACTTCAGGATATGGCTTGACTGTGCTGGCACAGTCAAAATAGATATTGTATTTCATTGATTATCTTTCTGCAGAGAGTGATCTGAAGGAATTGTTGGCTTCAACGGCACAGGAGTATGCGCGAGAGAAATCAGACTCGTAATATGCTTTCTCAGCCTGTGAAACAAGGCTGTCGCAATCGGTGTAATCAGGGCGATAGGCGTTAGCGTAGACAATAGCCTGTTCTGCTTTAGAGGCATCATCGAGCTTTCTTGCGGATTCTGTAAGGAACACTTCACAATCGTCGTGAAGCGAATCATAACGTGTCTGAATCTCATTGACATCAAGCGGAAGGACCTGAAGTCTATCACTGATCTCTTTGATTTCAGCCAAATAGCGATTGATTCTGAAATCGCTGCTTTCAAGAAGATCATCGATGCCTAATTTACGGATTCTGTTTCTCATCTTGATGATGTTGACAAGAGTCTCACGGAGGCCTTGATAGATATCTTCAGTCGACTGTTTCAAAGAATTGATGTAAGATTCATAATCTTTTATCGTTCTTTCGCATTTGGTCATCTCGCTTCTCATTTCGGAAGTCTTCTTCATGATCAGCGTATAAGGCTGACGATTGGAAGTATCGAGATAGGAATCGAGCTGACGTTTCAGAATACCGATATTCTCAATATCTGTCTTCAATGCGAACATCTGATCGACATATTTCTGATTGAGAAGGTAGACCTGCTGATATTTCGGAAGCGAAAGAATCAGCTTGCTGTACTTTCTTTCATCATCATAGGTGGAATCATCCATCAGATTATGAGCATTGAGGAAGTTGATCTTTGCATTCTTTTCGTCTTCGAATGCAGCATTGAGATCCGTGATCTCAGACTGGATGCAATCGATCTCATCTTTGACACCGCTGACATCAAGATAGGTTATCTTCTGTTTCAGTTCGGAGATCTGCTGATTTATCTTATCGACCTTTTCATCGACATGAAGGAAATCAATGACGAAATTCTCATCGAGCATATCGCGATAGGTCTTCATGAGATCGGAAATCTTATTAGGCAGAACAGTGCAGACACTTGCTTCCAGAAGTGGAAGCTGATCCATGATATCGACTGTTGCGGTAAGAACCTGATCGAGATCCTTGAGAAGCTCCTTTGCTTCATCATATTTGGCCTCATTGGTCAAAAGCTGGAATTTCTCGATCTTTGCTTTGGAATCGGAAATGATGAATTCAAAAGAAGGACCGGAACTGATCAGTTCGTTTTTGTGTTCGTTATAGAAAGTCTCGACCTGTCTATGTTTGGCTTTGACAGGAACAGAAGCGGAATTCGTCACATCGTCTTCCTGAAGAAGGGTGGATAAATCGGATGCGAAATCGGAGACGGACTTGTTAAAAGCAGCAAGATCATTGCTGATTTCAGTCTCGATTTCTCTGATTCTGCGATATTCTTTCGATTTGACCAATTCCTCAAGCGAGGCAAGAGAAACAGCAATCGCTTTGTCTTTACGTTCGGAAATATCCTGATACTGCTTTTTTCTTTCCTCATAGATGCTCTGATAGTAATCAGAGTATTTTCCTAAGGTCTCAAGACGTTTCAAAGCAGTTTCGCAATTGTTGGATAAGCGAAAATGAATCTCACTGTAACTGTTTTTCAGATTGTTGCTTGCAGAAGAGAAGCGGTGCTTGTGCAACAGAATAGCACCGACAATCAAACCAGCGACAACAACAACGGAAGCAGCGGAAATGACTGCAATAGCAGCACCGCTCATCAAGAATGGGAGATACATTATAAACTCCTATCCGGTTTTACTTTGTCGTAGAACGTTTGTTGTAAGTTGCACGGAAACGGAAAGTCTTCTGAGGAGCAGACTGCTCGTTTTCATTCAAAAGCTTTGTCAACATTCTGACTGCGACAGAACCGACCTTGAACATATCCATGGAGAAGGAAGAGATTTCAGGTCTTGTCATATAGGAAACCTTGCTTCCGATAGCGGAGAGGACTTCGATATCTTCCGGAATTCTGAGTCCGGATTCAAGAGCGGCATTGACAACAGCAGTGGCCAAAGAATCGCGAGGAGCGACAAAATAGCCTTTGCGATGTGTCTTGAAATATTCCTTCATGGCAGGATAGACGATGTTGTAGGAATCGTTGAGTGTGATCGTCTCGATATGTCTGTTGTTGGCCTTGGCATAATCAAGAAGTCCGTCTCTGATCTCATCGAGCATCTTGCCCTGATTGACGATGTCGAGAATGAAGACATCATCCTCTTTTGTTGACATCATGTGTTCCTTGACGACATCCATGACCGGATCCTTGTATTCGATGATGATGCTTCCCAAAGAATCACCTTCCATATCATGTCCGACGACAATAAGCGGAATATGATAGTTCTGGATAGAACGAATTTCGTCGGTGCCGAGTTCGTCATCATAGATGACTGCGCCATCGACGTGGGACTTGATCAAAGATTCGATGACAGCACCGGAATCTTCTTTGGTTCTCTTGGTGATGAAAATCGAAGTGATATATTTATAGATCTTTGCGACTTCGATCATGCCGTCCAACATATTGGAAACATAGGAATACCCTGTGGAAGGGATCATGATTCCGATATTGGTGGAACGTGAATTTGCTAAACCCTGTGCCAATGCAGAAGGCTTATATCCTAATCTCTGGATAGCATCATTGACAGCTTTCTTTGTCTTTTCCGTGACATTCTGATGATTGTTGATGACGCGGCTGACTGTTGCCAAAGAGACTCCAGCGACTTTTGCGACTTCATAAATTGTTACTCTGTCTTTGAACATCTTTTTATTGTCTTCCATAATTCCTCCTCGTCAAATGAAAAAATTTTGACTTCATTAAAAATTATATATATTTATATATAAATAGTCAAAAAGAAACATGAAAATTATGAAAATATTAGTTATCTACCTAAGTGCAACACTTACCGGTAAGATAGCATTGTTCGCTTGTCTTTTCAATGATTTGACTAT
>CAKUXT010000140.1 GCA_934700375.1 uncultured Bacilli bacterium
TGCGGGGAATGTGGTTCTCTGATTCATGGGCATACCGGAACGTCACACACAGGCAAGACCTACCATTATTACAAATGCAAGAACGCGGTGAAGCACCAATGTGATGCAAAGCCGATTAAGAAAGACGAACTTGAAGATTTCGTCGTCAAATCCGCTATGGAATACATTCTTTCACCAGACATTGTCGGCCAAGCCGCCCAGCGCATGGTAGAATATTTCAACCTTCTTTCCAATAACGGGAATGAAATCAGAATCCTCGAAGACATGGAAAAGGAAATCGAGAGAAAACTCCAGAACTGCCTTAATGCCGTGGCAAACGGAATGGCAAACAAGTCTATAGCGGACATGATTACTTCCCTTGAGGAAGACAAGGTGAAAGTCGAGGAAAGTCTCTTGAAAGCTAAGAACAAGAGAAGGAAGCAGATCACTACGGACCAATGCTACCAGTTCCTCATTTCGCTTGCTTTCCTGGACATCAGCAAGGAAAGGAACAAGGAGGTACTCATCAACTCCCTTGTGAAGAAGGTTTATCTCTACAAGGACAAAATCAAAATTGTCTTCTATCCGACGGATGATGTTGAGGATAGATCTTTTGATGACGGAAACGGCGGAGAGGAAGGAGGAACGCCTAGTAATGATGGCGAGAACTCGGCCAGTAATGAAAATAATGGCGGTTCGCTTACATCTTCGTTTTGTCCACCAAATCGCATTCATGCACTGATTTCAATGTCAGTGTTTTTTTGTACGCAAATTCATAAGGCTGGATTAAGTGCACTTTGCGGGGATTGAGCTCGTCACTAAAAAGCAACACTTAAGAGTATGTTTGTTCATCTTTGAAAACGATTTTTTTGGTATACGATTTTCGAAAAAGGTTTCATTAAGTCGGTGTCCGACGGAAAATTGATTGTAAATGCGCTTACAAAAAGATATTATTAATTAGAAATATAGTTCGAAAGGACATTGAACAAAATGAACAAATTTATCATCACTGTTGCTGGAAAAGGCGGGGTCGGAAAGACCTCTCTTTCTGCTGCTATTGTAAGGGAGCTGGTCAAGGATTTCCCCGGTGCTAAGATTTTGGCAATCGATGCTGATCCTGCTGTTGGATTATCGACAGCGCTTGGTGTCAAAGTCAAGCTGACGATGGATGAAATCAGAAAACGCATTACAGAAGGTACTAGCGATTCAAGAGACAAACAGCAGATTCAGGCATTGTTGGCTGAGGCTAAATATCAGCTCTTTGATGCTATTGTCGAAGAAGACGGCTTTTCCTTCCTTGCGGTAGGAAGACCGGAGACTGCCGGATGCTATTGCGGAATCAACTCTTATCTGAAGCAAGTCATTTCCATGATGAGCGAAGAGTTCGATTTTGTTGTCATTGATGGTGAGGCTGGAATCGAGCAGGTCAATCGCCGCGTCATGGAAAAGGTCACGCACATGATTCTGGTCACTGATCCATGCAAGAAGGGAACACAGGTCGTACAGACTATCAAACAGGTGGCTGATGAACTTGTCATGTATAAGGAAATCGGTGTTGTTGTCAATAGACTCGCTAGCGATGAGCAGAAACAGTATATCGATGTCGGCGGAATTCCGATTCTTACCTACATCAAAGAAGATCCTAATCTGCAGTTGGCAGATGTCAAAGGCGAAAGTGTCTTCGATATGCCCGATGATTCCAATATTTGCGTTGGTGCAGTAGAAGCTTTGAAGGCTTTGAAAATAATCAATTAAAAGAGGAGGAGGTAATAGCGTGAAAGACTTAAAACATCTGATCTATTTCGAAAAACTTTTGGAAGATGCCAACAATGATCTCGTAAGGCAGGCAAAAGCAGAAGGCAAGATTGCTTTAGGGTACACTTGCTTTCATATGCCTGAAGTGTTGTTGAATCTGGACAATTGTTTTTCCGTAAGACTGAGAGCTCCGAATACGGGTTCTATGGAAATCGCAACTTATTACATGTGCAATGGAAGCTGCGAATATTCCAGAGCATTGCTTGAAAGAGCCATGGAAGGCAATTACAAGTTCTTGGATGCAATCTGCGGTGTTGATCTTTGCGAAGCGATGAACCGCTGTATGGAAAACATGGAATTGCTTCATATCGAAAATGAGAACAATGATAAGTTCTTCTACACCAATACTGATGTTGCTTATTCGGATGATGAAGACAGCGTTGTTCATACAGTCGAACAGCTTCAGCGTAAGGTCCTGAATAAGTTACATGACAATTATGGTGTCGATATTTCCGAGGATGCTTTAAGAAAGGCAGTCGAGAGACATAACGAGATCTGCCGTCTTATCACTGAAATCGGTGAATATCGCAAATTGGAGAACCCGCCTATTACAGGATATGAATTCCACGTTCTGACTTTAGCATCATACACTTGCCCTAAAGGTCTGATCATCGATAAGCTGAGAGAGACTTTGGAAGAGATCAAGACAAGAGTTCCTGATGAAAAGAAAAAGTATCGTATCAGAGTTGTTGTAGTCGGCTCTGAAATCGATGATCCTGATCTCATCAAACTGATGGAAGAGAATGGTGCTTTGGTTGTCGCGGATAGATTCTGCTATGGATCATTCCCTGGACGTCAGGAGATCATCCTCAATGATGAGGAACCGGTCTTGAAACAGATCTGCAGACAATATCTGCAGCATACGGAATGCCCGAGACATTGCGCACCGCATCGTGTCAAACATCGTTATGATTTTGTAAATCAGTTGGTTCACGATTTCCATGCTGATGGTGTCATTTATGAACAGATGAAGTTCTGCACATATTGGAGCTATGAAAGAACACTTGCTTCCTATGTCATGAGCGAAGAGTATAAAATACCGACTTTATCTATCGATAGACCGTATCGTGCAAGAAGCAGCGGTCAATTAAGAACCAGAATTCAGGCTTTTGTTGAAAACGTTGAAATCAAAAAGATCAAAGCAAAGCGTGAACAGAACAGTGAGGTGAAGTGATATGGCGTACAACGAGAAAACCAAAAAGGGTTTAGGAAATCTTTATAAAGCAAATAGCCGTGCTATGGTCAAGCGTGAATGGAAAGGATTCAGAGATACTTTCTATGACTTTTTCCGCTGGCTGAAATGCTATGGCTTTATGCTTATCAAATTAGGCGGACATCCTATCCTTTTGATCAAGGCGATGCTTCGTTATCGTTGGATGATTTCCTATCTGACTGCCGCAAACATGATCGATAGACACACCATCGGTCTGCGCGGAAAAGAATTAAGATATGCACATGAGGAATTCTTCGCTTTGGTTCATAACGCGACGATCAATGTCAAAAAGATCATTGAACGCGATGAGCATTTAAGACCGAAGAGCAAAAAAGCGAAGAAACTTCGTGAAAACACAGTCATGTTTGATGAGATGACGCCGAAATCGATCATGTGGGGATTCCCCACCCTTGATTGGATGGATGTAGCCATGATGAGCATCGGTATGCCTGGTGAAGTCGATCAGCAGGCCAACGTTCATTACATCGATAAGATCGAAGAGTTTGGTATGGCAGCCGATGTCTGCCCGTTGCCGGCTGCTGAATGCGGATGCGCTGTTGCCAATGATATGCCGATCTTAGGAAAAACATTCATCACCAGCACAATGCCTTGTGATGGTTCTATCGGTCAGACGACTTTCATGGGGCGTTATTTCAAGGATTATCCGATTTATCAGATCACTCCTCCTCAGAGATTCAATGAGGATCAGGTTCAGGACTTTGCCGTCAAGAATCTTGAAGGCTGCATCAAATTCATCGAAAAGAACTACAATGTCAAATGGGATTGGGAAGCCTTCTGGAAGAATGCAAAAGAATATAACAAGTCAACACAGGCCATCATCGATAAATGGGATATCAACTGCACCGATTATCCGCAGGTCTGCGGCGCTGCTCTCTCCTTGACAAGAGAATATGAATTCCAGGGTGCGGGCATGATGGATCCGTATCTCTATAAGACACAGCTGAAGACCACTAAGATGGCTAAGAAAGGTTACGAAAAAGACAAAGCCAAAGGCGTGAAGAATTATAGACATCGCGCTATCGTCTGGGCTTGTCCGGCTCATTACTATACAAACTTCACATATTGGGCTGACTTGACCTGGGGCGTCAAGACACTTGTCGATATGGAATGCATGCTCTCTTATCACATGTATCATATCGGCGACAAGAAGCAAGCGATGATTGATCTTGCCAAGTCTTATGAAAGAATGATGATGCGTTCTCATACCAATGGCGGATATGTAAACTCTCTTGATGAATTATGGAAGATGGTTAAGAAATTCAATGCGGACATCGTTATCATGTACGATCATGTTTCCTGCAAAAACGTCGGCTGTCTGCACGGCTTATACGAAGACCAGGCCAGAGAGCATGGCGTTCATATGATCTGGGTTCCGCATGATCTGATGGATCCGAGAACCGTCAGCCGTTTGGCAATGCGTGATCAGTTCAACAAATACATGACAAACGTATTCAGAGAAAAGCCTTTAGACCCAACGTTTGTTGACTATGAAGATCCTCTTACTTGGTAAATTGAAAATAGAAAGGTGAATATTATGAAATACTTTGGTGGATGTGACGTCGGTTCTACTTATACAAAATGTGTCATCATCGATGAGACAGGAAAAATTGTTGCTCATACAACAATCAGAAGCAAAATCAATGCCGAAGTCAGTGCAAAAGAAGCATTGGATTTAACAATCAAACAGGTCGATGGTCTGAATGATATCAGTGATCTTGCTTATTTAGTTGGTACTGGCTATGGCCGTAACAAAGTCCCTCAGGCTGAAGAGAACATTTCCGAAATCTCCTGCCATGCTATGGGTGTCCATGTTACAAATCCGGAAGTCAAGGCAATCATCGATATCGGCGGTCAGGACGTCAAGGGCATTCAGATCGATTCTGATGGAACTGTCAAGACATTCGCAATGAATGATAAATGCGCTGCCGGTACAGGCCGTTTCTTTGAAGCGATGGCTAATGCCTTTGAATGCAGTCTGGATGAGTTTTCTCAGTTATCCTTATCCGCAAAGAACGCTATTCCAATCACTGCTCAGTGCACAGTCTTTGCCGAAAGTGAAGTCATCACTTTAGTCGGCGAAGGCAAACCGCGTGATGAAATTGCTGCTGGTATCCAGCAGGCTGTTGCAAAGCGTTGCTTTGTCATGGCCAAGAAAGCCGGTGCAACCGATAAGATCACATTGACTGGCGGCTGTGCCAAGAATGCAGGTCTGAAGAAAGCCATCGAAAATGTTTTACGTATCAAAGTCGTCGATTTGAAGACTGATCCGCAGCTGATGGGTGCTTTAGGCGCAGCCGAATACGCTCGTCAGAAGGGAATGTAGGTGATCGTTATGGCATGGTATTATAT
>CAKUXT010000141.1 GCA_934700375.1 uncultured Bacilli bacterium
ATAAAGCAGCATCCATCACCATCATCAGAATGAAGCCAAAAAGAAAAGCAAAGATACCAGAATGATTGATACTGTCTCCTTTAGCCTCAGGCACCATCTCTTCCAAAATAACATAGAGCATGGCTCCTCCCGCAAAAGACAAAGCCCACGGCATGATTGCCTCAACTTCCATAGCTAAGAAAAGACCAATGACAGCAGCAATCGGTTCAACAGCTCCGCTTCCCATACCATATAAAAATGCTTTGGTCGTTTTCTTAGTCTCACTCTTAAATGGAAGAGCGACTGCCAAGCCTTCTGGAATATTCTGTAATCCGATACCGATAGCAAGAGACAACGCACTTGCTAAAGATGTCATTCCTAAAGCGGAATCATTTCTTAGATTCGCTAAAGCAACACCATAAGCAATACCGACAGACAAACCTTCTGGAATATTGTGAATCGTAACAGCCAAGAACATCTTTGTTGTCTTCTTCACTCTCTCTGTCTTAATACCTTCCTCTTCATTCTCTCTGACATGAAGATGGGGAAGGAACTTATCAATCAGATAAAGGAAAAGAACACCTAGCATGATTCCGATTGCTGCAATAAAGTAAGCAGGAATAGGTTGGCTCTTCTCTTCTAGAACAGGAGCAATCAAGGAAAAACAGCTAGCCGATAACATGATGCCACCAGCAAATCCGATGATGATCTTATTCCACTTTTCGGATATTTCTTTTCGCAGGAAAAAGACAAAGGCAGAGCCTAGTGTCGTACAGAGAAAGATAAGTGAAATGCCTACTATTGTCGATATTATTGGGTTCATGCAATTAGTATAGTTAGTAGAGACTAACTAATCAAGAATTTTGATATCGATAGTAAGCATCTCATAAAATATTTTTAGATTGTTAATTCTTGCATCTATAATTTCAATAATTATTTATATCTTAGTAACACTTTAATGTATTAGACAAATAAAGTGGACAACATGTCCGTTCCTATACTATCAACTTTATCAGACTGCTTTCTTCGATAACTTAACGTGTTTCTTCGAAAAAGCAAATCCGTATGCGATGATCTTCTTGACTCCCCTGTTTTTCAGTTCTTCATCATATCGATTATCGATGATCTGTTTCAAAGCCTTCTTACTGTATTCAGACAAACGTGAACTGGATACATTTCCTTTATATGCTTTGACTTCAATAATGAATCCGAAGTCATTTTTCTTGGACAATATCTGAATATCACATCTTCCTGTACCCTGAATCACTTCACTCTTTACAATAGCATCCTCAAAAAGAACACTTGATAATGTCAGAAGAAGAATCTGATAGTTCTTTTCGTCCGAGAAATCGAAATAGGAGAAAGAGGACAAGAACACATTTTCAAACAAAGTCTGTATCAAGTCAGAGTTTCCGGAAGCGAAGGCGTTTCTCAAAAAGATCAGATTTTTCAACATAGATTGATTCGGAAGCAGACTAAGAACTTCATTGACAAAGACAGACTGAATCTCTTTGTTAGGTATTCGAAGAGAATATAATCCCATACCTAAGCTCTGACTGACTGTCAGATAGCCACTAGAAACAAGGATGGATAACACAGTCTTCTTATCATAATGTTTATCAGAATAATTCATGGAGAAATCCAAAAACTCAGTGACGCTTTCATGATTGATAAGGGAATTCAATATTGTTTTGATTTCATCATTACCTTCATGAAGTACATTTCTCAATAATGAATTTTCTCCCGTCATCTTCCAATAGTCTTTTGCTTCTCCACTATTAGCAACATAACATAATATAGACCAGGGATTATATACAGCTTCCTTTCCGAAAAGATATCCATCATACCAAGACCTGACTTCTTCTTTTTTCTCTTCTAAATGATAATATGATAGCAACCGTTCTACCTCTTTATCAGTGAATCCAAAATATTCATCAAAAGAGGAATCAAGTACAGAATTGACAATGATATTATTCAATCCTGAAAACATGGATTCTTTTGCGACTTGCATGACACCGGTCAGGATTGCCAACTGAAGGTAATCGTTTCCCTTCAAAGCAGAGCTATAGAAAGGTTTAAAGACTGAAATAGCATCATTATAGAATCCTTGATCGTATGCGTTTTGAAGCGGAGCATCATATTCATCAATCAAAACAATGGGACAGACAGAAAAATGATTTTTGATTGCTCTTGTAAGGCGGTTCAACGATAAAATCAGTTCTGCCTTATCCAGTTGATTGGACTCCGCCTTCTTAATAAAAACATGATCGCTTTCAGAAACTCTGTCACTTGTCATCAATTCCGGAAATGAATGATAACATCTGGCAATCTGTTCACCTAATAATTGAAGCATTTCAGAAAGTGTTGTTCCGACAACCTCTTTCATATCCAGATGCACAACAGGAAAAGAGGACATTAGGGACATCGCATTTTTGTCTTTGCTGATTTCAGTCTTTTCGAAATATGTTTCAGCTTTCGTTTCATTTTTATTGAAAAAAGTATCAATCATCGAAAGAGTAAGGGATTTTCCAAAACGTCGAGGACGAGTGAATAAAAGCACCGATTCTTTCGGATAATTGCAAAGCTTAGCAATTATGTTTGTTTTATCAACATAGTAGCAATTGCTGACAACTTCTTTATAAGAAGCTATTCCTATAGGCAATTTCAGATTATCTTTCATTTTCAGCCCTCCTTTTATACACATATTTTATCATAAAAGCCACAATAAGTTAATCAAAGTTAACAGAAGTTAATGGAAGTTAAGATGAGTTAATCTTTACTAAAAATAACAAAGTCCCTTGAAAAAGTTTCTGATCCTGACAAAAAGTCCCTTGAAAAAGTTGTTCAATCAGCAAAAAAGTCGTTTGAAAAAGTTGTTTTTTATGCTATCACATAATTTTAAAGAAAAGAAAAATGTATCCTCCTTAACACTTTTATGTTCCAAAAAGTGTGCTGCCACAACACTTTTCGGAACATACACTATTTCCTTATATAGCATTCTAACCTTGTGTATAGCATACAATTTCATAATTGATTATACAAATGGCTGTTTCTTATAACATTGCTATTTTGAAGAATAAACATAATTATTCAATAAATGTTCAGATATAAAATAACACTCGTAAAGAGAAAAAACATGATGTAAGTCTTGGTTATAACAAATTCTGTCACCGATCACACCAAACACGTACTCTTGCAAAAAATACGAAAAAATCAATTATCAAGCCTTAAAATCACGATCGACTTCAGTAAAATTTCACGTCAATTCTCATCCCAAGAAAATTTCAGCACTTTACTTTAGTAAAAGACACAAAAATCGGTTGCATTTTGCTTTTAAAATGGTAGAATAACCAATGGCTAATTGTGAACTACACCCCGGTAAGGTTACAGTTTGCTCAAGATACAAGAAAGGTACAAATAGAAAATGCAACGTCAAACTACTATTTACAAGAAGACGGACGTAGCCAAGAATTGGTACGTCGTTGATGCTTCCGATAAGCCCCTTGGTCGATTAGCCTCCGAAATCGCTGTCGTACTGATGGGTAAAAACAAGCCGCAGTACACACCCAACTTTGACAATGGTGACTATGTCATCGTCGTCAATTGTTCGAAGGTCTGGTTGACCGGAAACAAAATCCATAAGAAGATGTACTTCGATAACAAGTCCAACAATTATGGAGGTCTCAGAACCAGAAGTGCCAAGGTCATGAAGAAGGAATATCCTACTGAAATGATCAGAAGAGCCGTCAAGGGAATGCTTCCTAAGGGCCCGCTTGGCAAAGAGATGATCAAGAAGTTATTCGTTTATGCCGGTCCGGAGCATGACAGACAGGCACACAGTCCGATCGAAGTCGAGTTGACTGCTAAGAGGGAGAAGTAAAAAATGGCTAACACAAAATCTGAAAAGCTTATCTACTCCGCCGTCGGAAGAAGAAAATCTTCTGTCGCCAGAGTCTTCCTTACTCCTGGCAAGGGCGAGATTGTCGTCAACGGAAAGAAAATCGATGAGTACTTCCCTCACAAGGTCCTTATCCTCGATGCTATGCAGCCTTTAGCTGCTATCAGCGCAGAAGGAAAGTATGACATCAAGGCCAACATCGTCGGTGGTGGTTACAATGGTCAGACCGGTGCCTTAAGATTAGGTATCGCAAGAGCCCTTGTCAAAGCCAATGATGCAAACAAGCCGGTTCTCCGTGCAAAGGGACTCTTGACAGTCGATGCCAGAGTCGTTGAACGTAAGAAATACGGTCTTCGTAAGGCTAGAAAAGACAAGCAGTTCTCCAAGCGTTAATCCAGCGTTTGCCGAGCTTGTCCAACCAACAACAAAACAGAAAACCCTCGGAATCCGAACCGAGGGTTTTTCTACTGTCATTTTTCCTCGTCCTTTGTGATAAGATATTGAAGGTAAACAAAATGAGATTAGATAAATATTTAAAAGTGAGCCGCCTTATCAAAAGAAGAGAGGCAGCCAAACAATTCATCGACAAAGGTTATGTTCTTCTCAATGACAAGGTCGCCAAGCCTTCCACCGAAGTGAAAATAGATGACATCATTCAGATCGTCTCACCATTAGGCGGAAAAAGCGTCAAGGCAAAAGTCAAAGAGATCCGGATGGTTTCCACAATCGACAACGCATCCAAGATGTATGAGATCATAGGAGAATAATCATGAAAGAATATAATTCCAAGAACACCCGTTCCAGTAAAGGACTATCGATTCTTTATATTTCCGTTATGGTTTTCTGCAGCGTCGTTCTGCTTGTCCTTGTCATCCTTTCCGCTTATAAGCTCAAAGAGAACAAAGAGCTCAAAGCAAAAGAAGCAGCCATTGTCGAGAAGTACAAAGACCTTGCAAAAGAGAATGAAAACATCAAAGATGAAGACTATGCAAGAATCTATTTTGAAGGAGAGAATCTCTACATTCCTTCTAAGGATATCATCATCGAATATCGTCCATGAAAGATCTTTTATGTCTATCTGAGCTGAAAGAAGGAAGGTTCCTATTGGCTTTTTCAGGTGGGCCCGATTCCGTTTATCTTTTATATCGTCTTTCTCTTTTATATAAAGAAAAACTAAATGAAAGAATAGCCTTATGCTATATCGATTATCACGATTCCCCTTATGTTGACAAAGAAGAGGAAATCGTAAAATTCTATGTCGATAAATATCAACTGAAACTATATAAAGATGATGTTCATTATGATGCTATAAAAGATCATAACTTTGAAGAATGGGCAAGAGAGTATCGATACGATCTCTTTTCCAGCATCATCAAAGAGAACAAATACAAAGCATTGTTGACAGCCCATCAGAAAACAGATGATGCAGAGACTTATCTGCTTCAGAAGAAGAGAAACAATTATCCGCTTCATTATGGCCTTAACAC
>CAKUXT010000142.1 GCA_934700375.1 uncultured Bacilli bacterium
ACCTACATCCTCTCCGCTACTGTTTCTTCGACATATGGTCCGGCCATCAAAATCGCTCTCTAATCAATATTAATAATTAAGAGCGTAAAAGTCGGGACGTTTTATTCGGGTGCCTCAATATACCTAAGACAGTAACTGCCGATAAATAAACGGCTCAATTTGTTACCGAGGATTGAAGTAACTATACAAAGTCATAAAGTATATTGTGTTATACACCAAACCTAAAATAAGGAGGTGAAAAGATGAATCAGCAAATCTTAGCTGAGAAGAAAGAGACAGTCAGTAAGATCAACGACACTCTTAAGAATGCACATTCTACCATTGTCGTTTCTTATTCTGGTCTTAGCGTCTCTGAAGTCACCAAGCTCCGTATTGACCTCAAGAAGGCCGGTGCAAGATTGACTGCTCACAAGAATTCCCTTATGAAGAAGGCCGTCGATGAAGATGGACTTCAAGAATTGGATTCCTTGTTGAAAGGTCCTAACGCACTTGTTACTTCTGAAGAGGAAGGTGCAGGACTTAGTGTATTGAAGGAGTTCGCCGCTTCTCATAAGAAATTTGTCGTCAAGGGCGGAATGATCGACGGAACCTTCTGCAACGCTGAAAAGCTTGCCGAACTTGCCGCAATCGGATCCAAGGAAAATGCAATTTCTGTTTTCCTTTCTACCCTTCAGAGTCCTCTTACCCAGTTTGCTCTTGTTCTCAAGGCACTTGGCGAGAAGGGTTCAGAAGCTGCTGCTGCTTAATAGCTGCAGAACTGTTGTACGTTCAACTACGTAACACAAGACCATAAATGGAGGAAAAATCACTATGGCAAAATTAGTTAAGGAAGATGTCATCGCCGGTTTAAAGGAGATGAATATGGTCGAGATCATGGATCTCGTCAAGGCTATTGAAGAAGAGTTCGGTGTCAAGGCTGCTGCCGCTGTTGCTGCTGCTCCTGCTGCCGCCGCTGCTCAGGAAGGTCCGAGCGAAGTCACTGTCACCCTTAAGAGTGTCGGTGCCACCAAGGTTGCTGTCATCAAGGCTGTTCAGGCTGTCACTGGCTTAGGCCTTATGGATGCCAAGAAGCTCGTTGACAAGGCTCCTGTCGCCATCAAGGAAAAGGTTTCTCCTGCCGAAGGCGAAGAAATCAAGAAGCAGCTCACTGCCGCTGGTGCTGAAGTCGAAGTCAAGTAATCCGTTTATCACTTACGTATCCTTTTTGACCCACCCCGTAATTTTGCGGGG
Source organism: uncultured Bacilli bacterium (assembly GCA_934700375.1). Taxonomy (GTDB): domain Bacteria; phylum Bacillota_I; class Bacilli_A; order RFN20; family CAG-288; genus Enterosoma. Next base: position 1,231 of record CAKUXT010000142.1, read on the forward strand.
TGGGCTTAGTTGTCTCTAAGGAGTTTTGCTAGCACATTGGCAACGCCTTTATATATCGCCTTAAACAACTTCAGTCCCGTTGTGTGCGCGGAAGAAAGACACGAGGTAATAATATGGAACAATTAGATCTGAACAAATACAAGAGAACTGAGACTGGTCGTATTGATTTATCTAAGACCTTTTCAAACGTTCCTCTTCCTAACCTTTGCGATGTTCAGCTCGACTCTTTCAAGTGGTTTGAAACTGTCGGCGTCGAAGAGGTTTTCAAGGATATTTTCCCGGTAATGTCCAATAAGGACACCCGTGGCCGTAGAACTGACTCTGGCGAAGAGAATGCCGTACTCGATTTTGTCTCTGCCGAATGGAGAGAAAGAAAGTACGACTTTTTCCAGTGTAAGACATCTGCTCTTACCTATTCTCGTCCGCTTTTTGTCACGTTCCGTCTGAAACATCCCGATGGATCCATCGATCAGGATTCTATCTTCATGGGTGATTTCCCGACTATTTCTGAGTCTGGTACATTTATTATCAATGGCTCTGAAAAGTGCATCGCTTCTCAGCTTGTCCGTTCTCCGGGAGCTTATGTCTCCAAGACTACGGAAGAAATCATGCCGAAGAAGACTGATAGCGGAGTCACTAAAGGCAGCAATGACATTTATGGCTCTGACATCATGCCTTCCAGAGGCTCTTGGTTAGAGTATTTTACTGATAATCGTGACTATGTTTCTGTTCGTATCGACAAACAGAAAAAGGTCCCTGCTCTTGTCCTTTTAAGAGCTCTTGGTTTAGTCTCCGACTCTGAAGACTTGGAAGATAATACACTTCCTGCCAATGAAGACGGTACAGTTGAGACTGTCACCGGTGTTTTAGGATTGTTCGGAAACAACAACTCCTATCTCAACGATGCTCTTAATAAGAATCCTGTCAAGGCCACAAGAAGTGCTCAGGAAAGAAGAAATGCCGCTGTCGGCGATATCTTCAAGAAAATCCGTCCTGGTGAACCTTACACCAACGAATCCGCCTGCAGCATGCTCCGTCAGAAGTTCTTCGATAAAGAACACTATGATGTCGGAAAGGCCGGAAGATTCAAAATCAAAGAAAAACTTGGCGTTTACAATCGTCTCCCCGGCATGGTTCTTGCCGAAGATTTGATTGATAAGAACGGCGAAGTCGCTTTCGAACAGGGCCATATGCTCACTGTTGAAGAAGTCAAAAAGATGCAGGCCGAGAACTTCTTCGGTTTCAATGCCGGAGATCCGCATACTGTCTGCCTCTCTTCCAATTTACAGTGCGTCTTTGATCCCGATGATTTGGCCGAAGGTGTCATTTCCAAAGAAGAGATTCTTCAGGAAAGCATCGTCACCATGGTCAAAGTCTATGCTCCTAATGATAGCGAGAAAGTCGTTAATGTCATCGGTACCAATTTGGATTCCAATTCCACTCATATTACCATTCCTGATATTGTCGCATCCCTTTCTTATATGCTCAATTTCAGCGAAGGCATCGGTGAAGCTGATGATACTGACCATCTTGGCAACAAGAGAGTCCGCTGTGTTGGCGAATTGATTCAGGATAAGTTCCGTGCTGGTTTAAGCAAGATGAAGAGAAACATCCATGATAAGATGTCCACTTCCGATCTCGCTTCCATCACCATCTCTTCCCTTATCAATCCGAAGGCATTGACCAGCGCTGTCAATCAGTTCTTCAATTCCGATTCCCTTTCTCAGTTCATGGATCAGACCAACCCTCTTGCTGAACTTACCAACAAGAGACGTCTTTCTGCCTTGGGCCGTGGCGGTCTTACAAGAGACAGAGCTTCCAGCGCTGTCCGTGACGTCCATCCGACTCACTACGGCAGAATCTGTCCTATCGAAACTCCTGAAGGTCAGAACATCGGTTTGATCTCCAACCTCGCCTGCTATGCTAAGGTCAACCAGTATGGCTTTATCGAGACTCCTTATCGTCCTGTCAAGGACTGTGTCATCGATAACGATCCTAACCATGTCTTATGGCTCACTGCCGATGAGGAAAAGAGCCATATCATCGCTCAGGCTAACGTTGAAGTCGATCCTGCAACCGATAAGATTCTCGAACGCAGTGTTTACGCAAGAAGCAATGGCGAATACATCTCTGCTAAGACAGAAGAAGTTGATTTGATCGACGCTTCTCCTAAGCAGATTGTTTCTATCGCTGCTGCTTGTATTCCTTTCCTTGAAAACGACGATGGTAAGAGAGCTTTGATGGGTAGTAACATGCAGCGTCAGGCACTTCCTCTTTTAAAACCGGAAGCTCCGTTTGTCGGAACCGGTTTGGAAGGAAAGATTGCCCATGACTCTGGTGAAGCTGTCCTTGCCGAAGCCGATGGTACTGTCGTTTATGCTGATGGTGTCAAGATCATCATCCTCGAAAATGATGGACGCGAACATCATTATCAGCTTAGAAAATTCATCCGCTCCAATAAGAGAACCTGCATCAACCAGACTCCTATTGTCAAAGCCGGTGATAATGTCAAACGCGGTCAGATCATCGCCAATGGTTCCTCTATGGACAAGGGTGAACTCGCATTAGGACAGAACGTCCTCATCGCCTTCACTACATGGCATGGTTACAACTACGAAGACGCTGTCGTCATCTCTGAACGTTGTGTCAGCGATGACCTCTTCACCAACCTCATCATCGAAGAGCACAGTGTCGAACGCCGTAAGACAAAATTAGGTGAAGAAGAATTCACCCGTCATATCCCTAACGTTTCCGAAGATAAGATTGCCCATCTTGATGAAGACGGCATCATTCTTCCTGGAACCGAAGTCAGAGAAGGCGAATACCTTGTCGGTAAGACAACTCCTAAGGGAGAAGTCACTGAGACCAACAACGATCACCTCCTCAAATCCATCTTTGCTTCTAAAGCAGATGATGATAAGGACTCTTCTTTGAAGGTTCCTCATGGCGGTGAAGGTATTGTCCTTGAGGTCAAGAGATTCTCTCGTGCCAAGGGTGATGAATTGCCACCGGATGTCATTGAATCTGTCAAGGTCTTCATCATTCAGAAGAGAAAGATCCAGGTCGGTGATAAGATGTCCGGTCGTCATGGTAACAAGGGTGTCATCTCCAGAGTTCTTCCTGTTGAAGATATGCCTTATTTGCCTGATGGTACACCGATTGACATTCTTCTCTCCCCTATGGGTGTTCCTTCCCGTATGAACATCGGTCAGGTTTTGGAAGTCCAGTTAGGCTATGCCTGTAAGAAGCTCGGCCTTAAGGTCTCCACTCCTGTCTTCGATGGTGCATCTAATGAAGAAATCGCTCAGTTCATGGACAAGGCTGGTATTGATAGCGATGGTAAGACCGTTCTTTATGATGGTCAGACCGGTGAGAGATTTGACTCTCGTGTCGCTGTCGGTGTCATGTACATGATTAAGCTCGACCACATGGTCGAAGATAAGATTCACGCCCGTGCCATCGGTCCGTATTCTCTTGTCACACAGCAGCCTTTGGGCGGTAAAGCTCAGAAGGGCGGTCAGAGATTCGGTGAGATGGAAGTTTGGGCACTTGAAGCTTATGGTGCAGCTTATACCCTTCAGGAAATGCTCACCATCAAGTCTGATGATATGGTTGGTAGAAACAAGACTTACGAAGCTATCCTTAAGGGCAAGCAGATTCCTAAGCCGAACATGCCGGAATCCACTCGTGTTCTTATCAAGGAACTTCAGGGTCTTTGCATCAATGTCTCTCTCCTTGATGAAAGACATCAGGAAATCAATATGAACACCCTCTCTGAGGATGCTGAAAGAGATTCCAGAAGAATTCATCATGATATCGTCAATTTCGATACCAAGAAGGAAGATCGTGAAAGAGAAGATGATCTCCGCAACTCCAGCATCTATGAAGATGAAGATACTGAAGACGAAGATGTCTCTATGTACGAAGAAGAAGACAATGCACATGCTGATTCGGAATCTGATGAGTCCGATGACGAGAACAATTAAGGAGGTTGACGAATGTTTGATCTCAATAAACTTCATTCCATCAAAATCGGACTAGCAAGTCCGGAACAGATTCATTCTTGGGGAAAAGGTGAAGTCACCAAACCGGAAACCATCAACTACCGTTCTCAGAAGC
>CAKUXT010000143.1 GCA_934700375.1 uncultured Bacilli bacterium
TGGAACTTATGATAAATATTACACATTGACTGTAAATCAGATCGATGGCAACACAGAAGATTATAAGTTCTACTATACCGAAACATTAGAAGCTCCTGAAGTTGACGAAGACGATGAAGATGATGAAAAGGATGAAGAAGAGGAAGAGGAAGAAGTTTCTTCTAATTTGGATGGTGTTGTGCTTTTAGGCGAAAAGACCTATACAATGCATGGTGAAAAAGAAGTCTCCAAGGAAGGTCAGGAAGTAGAAGTCGAGTATTCCTTTGTCATTACTGATGAAGAAACCAAAGAAAAAGTAATCGTCAAACATGAAAGTGAAACCGGTGGAGACGAAAACGAAAACGAATATTCTTACGCAAGACATGATGCCTCTGGTAAATTAGTCGAAAAAGTAAAGATTGATTTCGAACAGGAAAACAATGAAACTGAATATTCAGTCAAGACCATGAGTAATGGTGATAAGAAACACTACAAATTCAAATTCGAAGAAAAAGGCGGTCAGAAGTTCGTAAAGGTCAAAATCATCGAAAACCAGGAAGTCGTTCAGGCTAAATTGCAAGTCACCGAAACCGGTTATGAATTTGTCGAATAATCAGTACTCTGTATCTTAACATTACGATCAGAAAATAATTAGGTAACAGAAAAGCTGTCAGTCATTTATCAGGTCAAATAATAATATACTGACAGCTTTTCATATGTCTTTTATTTTCGAAGAAATAACTTCAAAGCATCTTTAACTAATCAAATACGATTTTCTGTCATTCTCTGAAGTCATTCACTAGACTTCTGAAGAATGCATCACCGATCTGAAGATAGCCGTTCATGGAAGGATGGACACCATTGGTTCGATCACTTCAAATAACAGAATTGACCGCCATTCTTATCGGCTGATTTCTTTAATCTTTCGTCAGTCACTTTTTCACATATATCATTCTCATCATTGCAAACGAGTATGAATTTCCGATTCCCAGAATCTTCTCTGTTCAGTTCAAAACAAGCATCGCCAACCGTTCCGCTTCCAGCAAAATAATCCATGATAATAGAATCCTTGCTTGTAGTAGCACGAATAAGTTCTTTCATCAGTTTAAGGGGCTTCGGAGTCGAAAAGTAGGTTCTATCTCCAAAAAGTGCTTCTATTTCATCCTTTGCGGATGATGTTGTACCAAAGAAATCAAAGATTTTTGGAATCCATCTTTTCTTTTCTTTAAACATATTCTTTCTCAGATATGGCTGCATAATCTTGTTAAATTTTGCTATTTTGCTTCTCTTACAGAATATGATGTATTCGAATTTTGTTTTCTTCTTATTTGGATTGAGCACGACTCTATTCTTATCAAAATATTTATTTTGTTTTTTCCATTTCGAATAAGAAACCAATCCAGAGCCGAAGATTGTTTCGCAAAGTCTTAAAAGAGGTTTGAATTCTCCTTCATCAATATTGATAACAAGAAATCCTTTTTCGGACAACAGCTCTTTCGAAATCAGGATTCTCTCTTCCATTAACTTCAAATAATGATTGCCAAAAGAATCCTTGTAGCCGATATAATCGATATTCGAGTTATAAGGCGGATCAATCAATATAGAATCGATTTTCCCTTTATAATTTTGCTTTAGCGAATGGAGAGTAAATAGGTTCTCACTCTCAATAAGATAATTCGTTCTTTCTTTTCTGATGATGATATCAGCATTCGTATTACTAAAAGCGTTCTGATCGATATAGGTGTCCTGATAATAGGATACCTTTTTTAACGAACTGCAATGAGCAAAGGCCCATTCTCCAACATATCCGATCAGATCAGGAATATAAACGTTTTCTAACGACTCACAATTCGTGAAGCAGCTTTTCCCGATACTGAAAACATTCCTAAAATGAATGCTTTTCAGTTCCTTACAGCCTGAAAATGCACCGCGTTCCAATTGAAGAACGCTATCAAGAATATGAAATTCGCCTTTTGCACTCATAGGCGGGCAACAGATCAGCTTTGAACAATCACGATTATAAAGAACACCATCTTTGACTTTATAAAAAGAACTATTCGATTCAAATTCTATGTTCGTGCATCCGACAAAAGGATTATATCCAATCTGTTTGAGTGTCTTTGGGAAAACAATCTTCCTTATTTCATCGTGTCCCCAAAATGAATTTCTGGATATCGTTTCAACATCTTTCAAGACCAATGGATTTGCGTTGATTCTTCCGACAGTACCGACAAGCGTCTTTAAATCACCGGAATAGATGATATTATCCTCAATAATGTATTTCGATGATTTTGAATCAAGATTCAGGTTTTTGCATCCTGAAAAGGGATTGTTCTCCATTCTTTTGAGAGGCCCAGGCAAAACGACTTTTTTGAGATGGATTCCAAGATAGAAAGCATGCTTTCCAATCAGTTCAATGGTATCAGGAATTTCAACACTCTCATTCGGAAGTGAAATCTGATAATAGATGACTCTTTTTCTTTGTTCATCCATCAAAAGACCATTTTCAAACACAAAACGCTTAGATTCATTGACAAGGATAAGACTAGGGCATCCGGCAAATGGATTGTTTCCCATTGTCTCAACATTTTTGGTGATTTTGACCTTTTTCAGATTCCCGCAATTATAGAAAGTATCTCCGCCGATGTTCTTCATCGATTCAGGAAACACAACTTCCTCTATCTGCTGATTATCCCAAAAGCATCCAGATTGAATCTCTTCAACACCTTCAGGAATGATGATTTTGCGTTCATTTCCAGTATAGGAAACAAGGTTTCTTCCTTGAATCTTCATCCCTACATTATCTGTCGGAATATCATTTTCATTCTTCAAGTCTATCTCTTTATTTTCAAATAAACCTTGATGATAAATAGATTTTCCATCCGAAACAGAATATCTTCTTTCAATAAGTCCACTATAAGTTCTTGATTCATAGATGACAGATAGAAATTTCGACTCACTGCCTTTAATCATCGTTTCGTTGAATTCTCTTGGCTTCGTCCAATCCCATTCAAAGCACTTGATGTAGATATTCTTCACATAAATATCAAATTCGTTATTCAAGTCGATGATGATTTCCAAAGGAGAATAGCCGATTGAAAGAAGTCTATCGATACATTCTAGAATCACGAATGACTTATCATTTCCTAGAATGAAGGTTCCGTTTACAACACTGAGCGATGTTCCGAAATCAACTGTCTGATCATTCGTATCGACAATGATCGTGTTAGAAACGTATTTCTTTTGGAAGACGCCTTCCTTTATTTCTTCAAATCCGAGGATGATATATAAGGCTTCGTATTTGAGTGTCTTTGCAATCTGAAGTTCTTTTTTATTTTCCATTCGATATGATTTCCTTGTATTTTCCAATAATTGCGTCTGCCGTTTCATCTAAGGTAAGAGCAGAAGAATCGATTATGACATAAGGCATGTTTTTCTTCTTGCAGAAATCGATCATTCTTGAATAAATTCTTTCGGATTCAACGGCTCTTTCAATATCCTTGTCAGCTGGATTTCTTTTTTCCAGTCTTTTGACGATACAATCTGAGTCCGAATAAAGAATTACAGTCAATGTCGGTACTCCGATTTTCTTCAGAATAAGGTCATATATGTCCCCATTATCATCAGTTCCGCTCCAAGCGTAATTTGAGACAATATGCCTGTCGGTGACGATATTCTGCCCTTTGAATCGGTCATAAACATAGATGTTGTTCAATCCGTAATACCAGGCAGTGAAATTGCGGTCCGGATCGGAATTGACTGCTTTTGCGATTTTTCTATAGTTTGTAGTATCCTCTCCTTCATCGACAATATAATGAAGTGGCTTTTCGACAAAGATGAATCCGAGTTTATTTGCGACCAATTTGCTGGTCGATGTCTTTCCGACACCATCCATTCCTTCAATGGATATATGGATCATTTTTGTATTCCTCCTTGTTTTTCATCATCTCTTCCAGACTGACTGGAGTGAAATCGTTGACATCCACTCCGCAATTGAAGGCCGGCTTATCTTTGTAATATTCCTTAATTTGCTGATAGGCTGCTCCATTCTTTATGGTTTTATTATGAACATGCCCATAGACAAAGTATCCTTCTCGATTGAATTCCATCCAGTCCATCAAAGGATAATGGCAAAGGCAGACCTTGTGGTCAGAATCCTGAATCACATCAATGAATTTGATATCGACGAAGATCTTAGATTTTCTTATTTCATCTAGAAAAACATGGTCATGGTTCCCGATGATAAGGTGCTTTTTGCCATTCAATTGACGATATACTTCAATCGTTGAAGGATTATCATCAGCAATATCACCAAGGATATAAACATCGTCATTTTCTGTGACTTTCGAATTCCAATTCTGAATGATCGTTTTCTCCATGGTCTCTAAGTCATCAAATGGTCTTTTGCATTTATTAAAGATAGCTTGATCTCTTAAATGCAGGTCTGAAATATAGTAAATCAATTAATTTCCCTCCCTGTTTTTAACTTCATTTTTCTTCCCGACTGTAAACCCATCAAGGATTTCTAAATATCCTGAAACTCTACGAATCCTTGTGATGTTTTTGCCATGACAATGCGGGCATTCATCAAAAACACCTGATGTATGACAATCATTGCAGACATCCTTTGGAAAATTGAAACCAAGATAATGAACACCTGCTGTAATTGCAACTTCGATTAATTCACTAAGGCCTTCGACATTTCCTAAAGGCGCTTCGTTAAGTTCCACATAGGAGATCGATCCTCCGTTACATAACGTATGGAACATCCCTTCAATTTGAAGTTTCTTATAGGCTGGTAATCTCGAATTGACTTCGACATGGAAAGAATTCGTATAGAAACCCTTCGTGAAGATGTCGACTAAAGGCTTATATTCCTTTTTATCCAGTTCAGTAAAACGTCCGCTGATCAGTTCACCGCTTGTCGCCAATAAGCTGAAATTCAATTTGTATTCTCTTCTAAGGAAATCACAATAATCACGCATATACTTAACAATTGAATAAGCTAAAATGTAATTTTCAGGATTGGCATAATATTTTTCCCCAGAAAGAACCTCCATCGCCTCAGATAACCCGATAAAGCCGATTGACAATGTTCCATGTCTGAAGACTTCTTCAAGATTCTTGGCCTTTGAAAAATCAACACACCACATATTTCTTTTACTGTTTACTGGAAAGTCAGTCTTATCTTGTTTGTTCAGCATTTCATATCGATCAATAAGGATGTCTTTAACTTTCTCGGCGACATCTGTCCATCTTTTCTTGAACGTAGAGACCTTTTCATCAATCGAAGAGTTTCGATATTCCTTATCGATTTCCAAAGCGATTCTCGGAAGATTGATGGAGATATTA
>CAKUXT010000144.1 GCA_934700375.1 uncultured Bacilli bacterium
GTCGAGATCATTGAGGAAGTCCCTGATATTCAATCTCCTGAAAATGCTGTTAAGGAAGTCAAAGATGGTTCTGTTGACTTCAATAATGTCAGCTTCTGTTATCACGAAGGAAAAGATGTCTTGTCCGATATCAACCTTCATGTCAAATCAGGAAGCATGGTCGGCATCATCGGCTCGACAGGTTCCAGTAAGACGACTCTTGTCTCTCTGATGGCAAGACTCTATGATGCTACTAAAGGCAGTGTCTTAGTGGGCGGTGTCAATGTCAAAGACTATGACCTTAAGACACTTCGTGACAAAGTCGCAGTTGTCTTACAGAAGAATACGCTTTTCACAGGTACAATCCGTTCTAATCTTCTCTGGGGCAAAGAGGATGCAACAGATGAAGAGCTTGATAAAGCCTGTGAACTTGCTCAGTGCAACGAATTCCTTTCCCGTTTCCCCAAAGGATTGGATACAGAGATTGCCCAAGGCGGAACCAATGTCTCCGGCGGTCAGAAACAGAGATTATGTATCGCCCGCGCTTTGCTGAAGGATCCTAAGATTCTCATCCTCGATGATTCCACAAGCGCATGCGATACTCATACCGACAGCCTGATCAGAGAAGGGCTTCAGACAACAAAGAAAGATGTCACAAAGTTCATCATCGCACAGAGAGTTCTGTCGATCAAAGACTGCGATCTCATCCTTGTCATGAATAAGGGAAGAATCGTCGCAAGAGGCAACAACGATGAACTGATGCAGAACTGCTCAGTCTATCGTGAATTATATGAAAGTCAGTTAGGAGGAGGTGATTTCGATGCCGCGGAATAAAGCCAGAAACGTTGCTCCTGTCGATAAGAAGACAAAGAGAGCATCCGTTAGAAGACTGTTAGGCTATGTCTTCAAATATTATCCGATTCAGTTTGTCGTCGTTGTCATCTGTATCCTTTTAGTCACAGCCTCATCTGTTGCAGGAAGCTACTTCACCGGTACTATCATGGTCAACAAGTATCTCAATCCTGCTTTAGAGCCAGGAGGCGTGATGGACTGGAAGGGATTCAATATCGCCATTACGACACTAGCATGTATCTATATTGCAGGTATCGTCGCATCCTTCTTCTATAACTACCTTATGGCGTTTATCGCTCAAGGCGTTCAGAAGAAGATCCGTGATGAGCTTTATAGCCACATGCAGATCCTTCCTGTCAGTTATTTCGATACCAGAAGCCAAGGCGACATCATGTCTGTCTATACCAATGATGTCGATGCGCTTCGTGAAATGCTTGCCCGTTCTCTTCCTCAGATCGTCTCTTCTGTCATGACGATGGTTGTCTGTCTCATCTTCATGCTCTTCACTGATCTTCTCTTCACGGCTATTGTCATCTGCTTCGCTCTTATCATCTTCTTCATCACGAGATTCGTCGCCAAGAGATCCAGCAAGAACTTTATCGCTCAGCAGATCGAATTAGGTAAGACAAACGGATATATCGAAGAGATGGTATCCGGACAGAAAGTCGTCAAAGTCTTCAACTACGAAAAGAGAAATATCGAAGGATTCGATCAGCATAACGAAGAACTTTATCAGGACTGCGTGAGAGCAAACCGCTTCTCCAATATCCTGATGCCGATCGTCAACCAGTTAGGAAACCTTCAGTATGTCTTATTGGCCTTCATCGGCGCTATTGCTATCATCAATGGCGTAAAAGGCTATAATCTCACTGGAACCTATGTCATTGAGATCGGAACCATCGTTTCCTTCTTGATGTATTCTAAATCCTTCGTTCAGCCGATCGGTCAGGTCAGCAACAACTTCAATATGATCGTCTTAGCTCTTGCCGGTTCTTCTCGAATCTTCCAGATGATGGATGAGAAGAGTGAAACAGATGACGGCTATGTCGAACTCTGCAACGCCAAAGAAGGCGAAGACGGCAATCCTGTCGAAGTAAAAGAATTCACCGGAAAATGGGCATGGAAACATCCCCATCAGGATGGTACAGTCAGCTATACCTGGTTAAAAGGTGACATCGTCATGGATCATGTCGACTTCGGTTACAACAAAGATAAGATCATCCTTCATGATATCACACTTTACGCCCATCCCGGTCAGAAAATCGCTTTTGTCGGCCCGACAGGCGCTGGTAAGACAACCATCACCAATTTGATCAACCGCTTCTATGACATTGCAGACGGAAAGATCCGTTATGATGGAATCAATATCAACAAAATCAAAAAAGGCGATTTGAGAAAATCATTAGGAATGGTTCTTCAGGATACAAAGCTTTTCACCGGTACTGTCAAAGAGAATATCCGATTCGGAAATCTTCATGCAACAGATGAGGAAATCGTCAAAGCAGCCAAGCTTGCCAACGCCGATGACTTCATTATGAAGCTTCCTAACGGCTATGATACGATGCTTGAGAATGCAGGTGCCGGATTAAGCCAAGGACAGAGACAGCTCCTTGCTATTGCAAGAGCAGCTGTTGCCAATCCTCCTGCCATGATCCTTGATGAGGCGACAAGCTCCATCGACTCCAGAACCGAAGCTCTTGTCCAGCAAGGCATGGATGAGATCATGAAGGGAAGAACAGTCTTTGTCATCGCTCACCGCTTGTCCACCATCAAGAACTCCGATGTCATCATGGTTCTTGAAAACGGAACGATCATCGAGCGCGGAAGCCATGATTCACTGCTTGAGCAGAAAGGCAAATATTATCAGCTTTACACGGGTAACGCTGCAAAACAATCGTAAACGAAAAGCTCTCGGAGATGTCTCCGAGAGCTTTTTTCATCGTTTAGGGATTTGTAAATTATTTCATTTGTCTATAATTGCATACAAATGTTCAATTTCTTTTTGGCCTTCCTAGGTGCTTTTCTTTTTCTTCTGCGGTCTTAGTTTCCTCTATCACCTGTTTCGGAATCATCAGTCCCGTCTCGCAGAACGGGCAGTCGAACACGGGAAAAGGCCCGCCGGCGAATTCCCAGCATTCGAAAGCGATGTTGTAGATTAGCACGATAAATTATGAAGGTATTTTCAAATTGGCTTATGAAAATGCCTTCTTTTTGTTTCCGTTCCGTAATCCGTCATTCCACGGCATGCGTGTGTTTTGCTATGACTTTGCGTTGGCGAACAATATGGAAATCCCTTTCCATCGTCAATATCGCACTAAAAATCACTGATGGAAAGGTAATTTACTTCATCATGTATGTGAAAGTTGGATTTTTTGATTTTTCTTTGCGATTGCAATGATAAGACACATATTTTCTTTTTTTCTTCCATATATTCTCTATGAATGACATAATATATAATCATATTCCTAATTAGGAGGGCAAAATATGTTGTCAATCAATCTGCTTATGAAATATTTAAGAGACCATCATCATATTACTGTAAAAGGAAAACAGGCTCAGCTTTTAAGAAATATCGGCTATTATCATGGATACAAGGGGTATCGTTTTATTCGAACACCGAATCAACGTATTTCTTTTTCATCTCTTGATGAGGTTATCGCTTTAAATAAATTCGATATGCAGTTAAAAGCCATAATTTATCCAAAAGTGATGTTTATCGAAAATGCTCTTAAAAGTTATGTGATAGAAGCCGTTCTTCAAGATAGCAACTCGGAAAATTTAGATGTTATATTCAACAAATCTATTACTGATTACAAATCGCTTACATCCGGAAGTCCTCAATACCACCGAGAATATACTAAACGAATGACTCTCAAAGGCAAAATCAACAATGCCCTTTTGCGTGATTATTCAAACAAAAAGCAAACCGTCAACCATTTTTTTGATGCAGATAAACAAATCCCTATTTGGGCCATTTTTGAATCTTTGACACTTGGAGAATTCGGAACGTTTTTCGATTGTTCAAATTCGAATGTTAAATTGAAAACATCTAGCATTCTTCATTTACCAAGTAACCTTGATGCTGATGGAAAAATCACCAAATACATCATATACGCCATCAAAGATCTTCGTAATGCTATTGCACACAACAACACTATTTTTGATACCCGTTTTCAGACAAGCACTATTAATAATCGTCTAATTTTCCTTCTCAAATCAGAAGTAGGAACCAACAATATAGATTTTAAGTATATTGACGCCTACATTATTTTAATAACTTATGTCCTGCGTAAAATGGGTGAAAACAAAACAACTTGCAAACGATTTGTGAAATCTTTTTCGGATTGTACTGATTTAATAAGAACGCAAATAAACGCTAATATTTGTAATAAAATTTTAGGAACTCAACAACGTAAAAACTTGCAACAGCTTAAAAATTTTATTAGTCGGTCTTAAAACTCTTGCTGAATTTCGTCTTATGTGATATATTAGCTATGTGAATTGCGGTGGTCGTCTTCGGACAACACTTTGAAAGGGCTTGATGCGTCGAGCCCTTTTTTACTGTTTTCTTTGAATCTGATCGATGTAGTGGGCGAGGATATAATAAAGAGGTATGCTTAAGAAGATAACCCACAAGGGATGATAGATCTGAAAGACACCACCGACAGAACAGAAGATACAGACGACTAAAATCGGATAAGCGAACTGGCTCATTCTTCCCATCAAAAGGCTTTTAGTCAATGAGCCGACGATCGTGCCAGAGAGGGTCAAAACCCAAAGGGTAGACCAGTATTCAGGCTGGAAGAGTGAGAATCCGACATAGAGTCCTATTCCCATCAATGTGAAGAGAAAGAACATGACAAAGGATGTGATGTTGACTCTTCTTCTGAACTCTTCGAATCCCGGCGAGAACTCATCGCCAGGGTTGATGATATTCTCGTCAATCCATTTTTTGACGTGTGCTGCTTTGTTTTCTTCCATAATCATTTCTCCTACAAAAATAGTCTACCTTTTTCTTTCCTCGAATGAAAGAAATATGTTGTCATTGTAAGGAAATTTATCTTAAATCTTTATTTTGCTTCAGCTTTTTCTTCTTTTTTAGTGAAGAAATGAGGAAGAGGAGAGATAAGACCAATCTTATCAGCTGCCTTCTTGATACCTAAAGCGCAACCGCCTCCGACAATACCATTTGTGATGAATTCAACGATGAAGTTGATGCCGATGATAGCAAAGACAAAGGTGAAGGGGTTAGAGAAGGTACCTAAGTGAGAGATGACAGGGGTGTTATAGAAGAAGAGGCAGAATGTTGTCATAAAGAGGATGGTGTTGAGTAAGGCAGTAGATATACTGGCGATAAACGGAGCAATATATCCCTTCTTGTCTAAGATAGAGATGGAATCAAAGATGAGTCCGGTGAGGAAGCCGACAGCCATTCTGCAGACAAGTGCCATCAGAATGAGTCCGGTGAAGTATCTTCCGGAAGAGATTT
>CAKUXT010000145.1 GCA_934700375.1 uncultured Bacilli bacterium
TGTTTATGCGGCTAAGAATGCTTTATAAGCAAGATAAGCTTCATAGACATCAGCTTTAGAAACAATCTCCATCGGAGCATGCATCGAAAGGACAGGAACACCGGCATCCAGAACATACATATTGTAGTTTCCTAAGATATAAGCGATTGTTCCTCCACCGCCCTGATCGACTTTTCCGATTTCGGAAGTCTGATAGTGGATGTTGTTATCATCCATGGTCTTTCTGATGAAGGACAAGAATTCAGGCATTGCATCATTGCATCCCGACTTTCCTCTTGCACCAGTGTATTTGTTGAAGACGATACCCTTTCCAAAATAGCAGGAGTTTCTCGGCTCATTGACGCTAGGATAGATCGGATCGACTGCACAAGAGACATCGCTTGAGAGCATCTTGGTGTTGGACATAGCATGACGGACAGCAAGGAAAGAATCCTTTCCTTCACGATAGAGCATTTCAGCGACAGTGTCTTCGAACCATTTGGACTGGGCACCGGTTGCACCGATAGAACCGACCTCTTCTTTATCGACCAAAACAGCCACTGTCGTATATTCCTGTTTTCCGGCATCGAGGACTGCTCTTAAGGAAGTGTAGGCACAGACTTTATCATCATGTCCATAACCAGCGATCATGCTTCTGTCCAAACCATAATCACGGGCAGGTCCTGCAGGAACAGCATGGAGTTCAGAAGAGAGGAAATCTTCTTCTTCCATTCCGTATTTTTCTTTCAGAAGATCAAGGATATAATTCTTGGATTTGTCATCTTTTCCAGGGATGTTTCCGATTGTGATATCCAAGTCTTCGCCCTGGATGACTTCACTTGCTTTCTTGGAAAGCTGATCGGCGGAAAGATGGATGAGAAGATCGGTGATACCGACAACGGGATCGTTTTCGTCTTCGCCGATGGAGACCTCAAAAGAGGTTCCGTCTTTCTTGTAGACAATGCCGTGAATGGCAAGAGGAATAGTCACATACTGATACTTCTTGATTCCACCATAATAATGTGTTTCAAAAAGGGCAAATCCGCCTTTTTCGTATAATGGGTTCTGTTTGATATCAAGACGAGGAGAATCGATATGAGCACCTAAGACTCTCATTCCTTCTTCAATCGACTTTTCACCGATGACAGCAGCAAGGAAGTTCTTTCCCTTGTTGACAGCATAGACCTTGTCACCAGGATGAAGTTCTTTGACTTCGTCAAGCTCTTTGAATCCGTTCTTCTTTGCGATGGCAACAGCTTCTTTTGTTGCCATTCTCTCTGTCTTTCCATTGGTGAGGAAATCCATGTATTCTTTTGAGAAAGCAAAGATTTCATCTTTCTTTGCTTTGTCAGCATCCGTCCAAACATTTTTTGCGTACATTCTTGTTGTCCTCCTATATATATTTATAAAATCAACGCGCCGCTTTGTATGACAAACGATCCTTCATAAGATAAATAACTGAAAGAGATCTGATGTCTTTCTTTTGTTTCGACATGACAAGTGAACTGATTATCCAATACATTCTCATGTTTTAATGTTTTACCATTTTCTCTAACGATAAGCTTTTCCATGTCCATATTTGAATTGTTATCCTTGAAGAGAACATCATTGCTCTTTTCAATGAATTCAAGCACAAGGCAATACTCGCTGTTTTCGCCGAAAATGAGCTTTTTTGTTTTTTCAGCCATTGTCGGAGCCTGTTCGTTATCAAAATAATCAGTATTTGCTTTATTATCGTGAGAAAGCCCATGACTGAAAGCAAAGTAGGAAGAAACACCCACAATGCATGTCAAAGAAGCGGATGCCAGAATCGGTATCATTTTCCGCATAGCAGAGGGCTTTTTCTTCGGTTTGAAAGAGAGTCCTTCTTTTGCTTCTTCAAGACGATTATTGAAATTCATCTCCTTTTCATAGGATTGGAATATCTCTCTCTTCAGTTTTCTATTCATAGTTTGATGTTCTTTTTCACTTTCTTCTGTGCTCGATGATAACGATTTGTCAAAGCCGCAATCGTCTCACCTGTCATATCCGATATCTCCTGATAGGAGAGGCCGTAATACATACGGAGAATGAACAAGTCATAGTCTTTTTCACCGAGAAGCTCTTTGATCTGTTTGATGAGATTGTCCTGATCAAAGCGATTTTCCTGTGTCGTAGCATAATCCTCTGTTTCATATTCCAGCATCGAAACCAATCTGCTTCTCTTTTTCTTTTCATTCAGTGCAAGGTTCTTTGCAATCGTGCATAGCCATGCGCTGAAAGAGATATCGTTCTGATAGCTGTCGATGTTCTGATACATCTTGAAAAACGTCTCCTGAACGATATCATCTGCAATCATATCACTAGGAAGAATCTGATAAGCGACATGTTTGACCAAGCGAAAATACTTTTGATAGACTTCATCAAAGGCTTCTTCGTCATGTTCTTTCAGTTTCTTGATTAAGGATCTCTCGCTTTTCATGATTTTCAACCTACGAGTGATATTCTATCACGAACTATGCTGTTTTCTCCATTTTTCTAGAGCGTTGAATATGTACGTATATTCTCTTTCCAAATAAAAAGCCTGTCATAGCCCTTTTTGCTACAACAGATCTAAAGAATTCAGCAAGTTTCTCTTATTTCTGTTTCTGCGGTTTTGATGATGTCATCGAATGCTATAATCAAATAAGAGAAATCCGTTTTAAGTCTCATTCAATCATCGGAGTTGTTTTTCATTTGTATAACTCCAGTTCACGATTTTGAAGCAAAAATCAATAATTTATATCTTTGAATATATTTTTCTTAGACATGAAAAAATTTTTTGATATAATTCACCCATCTTTCATAGTGAGGTTACAAACATGAAAAAGAAAATTATCACACTTGCGTTATTAGGTTTATTCGGTCTTGTCGGTTGCGGAGAAACTGTAAACACAGAATCTTCTAAGCCTAGTGAGACTGTCAAACCAACTGAAACTGCAAAGCCGACTGAAACTGCAAAGCCGACTGAGCCTCCGGCTCCCAAGACATTCGATGACATGTATGATGAACTGAAGAAGCCGATGACTGTCACAGGTTCTGCAAAAGTCATTCTCATCGACAAAAAAGCAGGAAAAGAATCCGTTCTCAACAACGACATCAATGTCACCTTCGGTGAAACCAGTTTCCACGTCGAACAGACAGGAGACAGCGAATCCATCATCTCTACTGTCTATACGACAAAAGAAGGAAAAGATGCCGGAAAAGCACTTCACTACTTCATCACTCCTGAAAACACAATCAATTATGAAGTCATCACAGAAGGAAAAGGCGAAAACAGGAAAGATGTCTTATTCAAAGAATATGACAATCCTTTCAAATATGTCGATGCCGGTGTCTTCACTGAAGCCGACGGCACCTACTACGTCGATTTAGACAATGCCGCCAATAAAGAAGATACCATCTTCATGGTCAACAACCTTACCTACATCAACTTCTCTCAATTTGCTGATACATACGATCAGCTTTTCGAAGAAATAACCCTCAAAACAGAAGGTGAACAGATTACAGGAATCCACATTGTTTCCACGGCCTTCACCGATGCTTTAGGAACTACCAAATTCGAATGGGATCTCAATTTCGATTACAGCAGCGACAAGGATCATAGCTATCCGCTTCCTAGTCCGCTTGAAACCAAAGATTATCACAGAACATTGAAATCCGCTCTTGATAAGCTGATTTCCGGCGAAGAACCTTATACAGCTACTTACACTGTTGCTTACGGATCTAAGCTTTATACCTTCCAAAGCTATTACAATGGTTCCTTTGTGTATGCACAAGACAAAGACCATTCTGATGAATTTACAGGATACATCAAAAAAGGAGACAAGGCCCATGAGCTTACCAAAATCGATGGCAAAGCCTATTACAAAGAGGACAGCGTAAAAGATGATGCCGGAAATGATGCTGCTTGGACAAAATTCATTCCTTCCTATGCCATTGCTCCCGAATGGTTCAGTTACGATGCCGAAACCAGGGCCTATACATTGACTAGCAGCTCCTATTCTGCAGGTGCCTTTGGTTACAAGATGCTCTCACTTAGTCTTGTCGATTATCAGATTGCTACCTCTTCCTCTGTTACTATCACATTATCCGAAGATAACAGCCATGTCGAAAAAATGGTCTTCGGTGATACACCAATCACAGCAACCTTCACATATGGTGCTGTTGATAAACCTTTTGGAATCGACGTCTCTGGATTACAGCCTGCCACTATCTATACAATCTTCAACGGAAGCTACACAGCAAAGATTGACGATACGACTTCTTGGACCATCGTTGTTTCCGAAGCTAATAAGACTGTAAAGGTCAACGATACTCTCTGCACTGATGTCAAAGCCAACCAATATGGCGAAATCGAATTCACCTACAATGGTGTTATTTATTCCATCAGCGGCAGAAAGAACAAACTTTACGATAATACCAATGGTGGAAGCTATACTCTTACCATCAACGCCTAATATCGACTGATCAATGTCCGCAGCACAAACACTGCGGACTTTTTCGTTGTCAAAAACAGCTCGGTTTCCCGAGCTGTACTATATTTCTAACTTAACTGAGGAGAAGAAGGACCTTCATTGTTGATGATAAACGAACCATTCTCAGAGATCTCATCCTTATTGTATTCCCATTTGATCTCATGTCTCTTCTTGTTTTCAAGAAGACAGCTGTTATTGGTTTTATCAAATTCCAATAACACTTCATTGTCTTTGACAACAAGACAATCAACATCAAGACTAGAAGAACAAGTAAAGGAAAGTTTATTGATATCCTTGATATATGTGAATTCCAGTTTCATGCCAGAGAAGGTAAACGGATAAGAAGAAGGCATAGCCATATCATTCTTCGGTGTATATGCAACATTTCCATCAGAGCTGCTGATAGACGCTCCATAGTTTTTATCTCCGGAAGCTGACTGAAGCATAAAGTGAGCGGAAGTGAAAATGATGCCTACCCCTGCCAAAGAGCAAAGGGTCGGAACAAGGACTTTTTTCAGAATCCATGTCTTGCTTCTCTTTTCTTCTTTCACTTCGAAAGACAGGCCCTCTTTTGCACCTTCGGGATCATATTTGAAGTTCATGCTTTTCTCATAAGATTCAAACAGTCTGCGTTTCCATCTCATATGCATAGCCCACCTTTCAATATATATAATAACTTTAATATATAAATCTATCACAAACGAAAGAGAAAAGCTAAAAAGGAGCTAAAAAATCAAGGAACTAAAATAATTTATGTGTAACCCTTTTGTTCCTGGATTCCGGAATCCAGGAACAAAAAAGGGCGCCATCCCTTATAATGT
>CAKUXT010000146.1 GCA_934700375.1 uncultured Bacilli bacterium
TGTTCCGGAATTTGGCGACGGTCATTGATTTGGCCACCAAGCTCCTGTCTTTTGGCATGACTATTCTATCATTAAAACAGCAAGAATAGGGCCGGAACCGTCATGATTTGATGGCCATGGCCATCAAATCATACCCGAATCATTGAAAAACAATACGAACAATGTTATCTTACCGATAAGTGTTGCACTTAATTAGATAACTAATAGAATGAGCCTATCAAAGGAAAAGATATCTCCTCCTTCATCAATATGGATATCTCTCCTGTTCTGTTCATGAAGGGAACCTTCGAAGACAAAGCCTATATCAAGCTCAGAACCGACATCAAAGATATCGATAGCCATTTGTTAGGATACAACCATATCAAAGACTTAAACGTCGATACTTTCAAGTTCTACTACAATGATAACAAGTCCAAGAAGCCCTTATCCTACACCTATCATTATTCCTACAACAACGGTCAGTCCAAAGGCGAAGAATTCGTCGATGTCTTAGGCTTAGGAAACGCAGAAGTCGAGACAGAAGAAGGACTCAGTGAAAAGATCAAGAAGCTCACCTCTTTCGTCGCTCCTACAACCTGGGAGATGGAAGAGAGCGTATACGGAGAGCTTGTCTCTCTTCTCGGCGAAGAAAGAGCAAAGCTTGTTCCTTATGTCTATGAGAAATCTCTCTTCGACAAATGGTACGGCTATGTCAATAAGAGCCAGAACAAGATGACCATCTATATCCCTGACACCCAGTTCGACTTCGATGACAAGACCAACTACATGGGCCGTTTAGAAGAGATGATCAAGGCCAATTCTTCCTTCAAAGCAGATACCGATGATAAAGGAAACAAGGTCTACTATTACTTCGACGGAAATTCCTACACCTTAGGAATTTCACTCTCCGACAATCCGAAAGACGGATTCGATGTCTTCATACCAGATTAAACCAGGAGGAAAAGAACATGAAAACAAGAAAACTTATTTCATCATTGATATCCCTTTTGGCTCTTGCTTCCTGTAATGGAAACAATCCCTCTGCCCCTAGCGAAAAACCATCAACCACAGACAAAGAGACAACCAACAAAGATACCGTTCCTCCTATCACATCGACCTTCTATGACGATCTTTCCGATATCAAGGACGCAAAGTATCTCTTCGATTACTTCTGTTATGTCGGAGAACACGGAAACTACACGCTCACCTATGATATCGAAGGAACAGCCTGCTATGACCTCTTCACTGAGGACTACTACTATATGTCCATCATCAACAACGGCGGCATTCTCCTTCCCTACTACAACACCGATGAGATCAGCAGAGACATCCTTTATCGCTATGACTTAAACGGCGACAAAGTCGATGTATTGCTTCCTGAAAACGGTGTCGACGAAGACAATTATTTCATCTCTGATGTCAATGAGATCAGCTACTTCTCCTTATTGACCGATGAGAACAACACCAGATTCAACATCAAAGAAGATGATTTCAAATTGGATAAGGACAATGTCTACTACACCGACAACACTGTCTTCAACACTGTTCTTGCGATGAGTGTCGGTTATGCATCTGTCGCTTTGAACGGACTTGTAGCCTATACCACATTCGATTTCTTAAGCACAGGCGATATCTCCTTCAGCATCTATATGAAAGATGCAACGACAGACTCTGAATCTCTCTTAGTCACTGCCAAATTCAAAGATGTCGATCGTTCCAGAATGGAAGTTTTGGAAAAGTTCCGTCTTGCATATCGCACCGGTAGTTCTCTTTCCGATAACGCCATCTCTGTCTTCAACAACAAGTCGATGAATGTCATCAGTCAGGTCACCGAGCATAACGGAAACGAAACTCCTGTCCTTTATATGGATACAAGCTATCAGTATGATGAGACTAGCATCAGTCTTGTCAACAAAGACTTGGTCCATAACCGCGAATATGATTACTTCTATGAGAAGGCCAAAAACGGATATGCTTCCGTTGTCGGTCTTAATGGTCTTAATGAAGTCGAAACTGATGTCGCTCAAGTGAGATGGGATGAGCTCAGCTGGCTTACTAACTTTGCCGATGCAAAGGCCTTCAGAAAAATCAGCGACAACACTTATCGTTACTATGGATTTGATGCTGAAGCTCTCTTCTATTCCTTGACCTATTATGATTTCAAGACAGCCGTCAAGACAATCGATGTCGTCGTTGAAAACGACAAGATCAAAGAAATCGATACCACCTTGTACAGCTCTGTCTCCGATACCGATTCCAGCTACGTCAACTACACGATCAAGACAACATTCTCCGATGACGTCAACATCGTAAGACCTGCTCCTTATCAGCCAAAGACTGAAAACGAAATCAAGGAGAACAACAAGATCAATGAAGCCTTTGACAAACTCAAGGCCGGAAACAGCTACGAAGCGCTCTTTGAGGATTACGGATATGTCACAGACCAGAAAGTCAAGATGACTGTCGCCAATGATATCATCTACTTCGAAAGTCTTTCTTCTGCCACAGATGAACAGAACAACAATCTCGGATATGTCTTAAAGGATGGAAAAGTCATCCCCTTTGCTGTCAAAGTCAATGAAAAAGGCGAGAAGATTCCCTATGTCACCGGAAAATGTGTCGAAGGAGACACCCTTGACAACCATATCGGTTTCAAGCTCCACAGCGAAGTCTTCACCATGAGAGATTCCATCATCATCCCGAAGCAGAACATCATCAATCTCAGAGACTATATGTTCGGATTTGTCAGCAAAGACTATATGGTCGAAGATACGCTGACGATGGCTATGAACAACAATAACGAAATCACCAACATCAAATACAGCTACATCGCTCCGATCAGCGAATTCCAGACAACATCCGGTTATGAAAACGTCTCCATCTCCAAATACGGCACTGCCAAATTAGGCATCAATCTTACAGAGAAGATCAGAAACTTAAAACCCATGGAGGAATAAACATGAAAAAGAATTTTATTTTCGCTTTGTTATTATCCGCTCCCCTTCTTATCACCTCTTGTAATTCAAAAGAAAGCACAAATCAGCCCACTGACACTGTCAAACCGACAGAAACAGCTAAGCCGACTGAGACTGCTAAACCGACTGAGACAGCCAAACCCACTGAAACTGCTAAACCGACTGAGCAGATCATTCACGCAACAGACTTGCTTGTTGAATTTGACAATGCACAGAAAGTCGGAGAAGTCTATCAGGTCATGGAAGGCGATGAAGTCGCTTTCCGCTATACGATCACTCCTACAGGAGCTGTTGAAAAGGATGTTGCTATCACCTCTACCAGCACATCCATCACCATCTCTGACAACAAGGTCAAATTCAACAAGAAAGAAGATAGCGTTGTTTTGAAGTTCAGCCTCAATGGGACCGAGATTGCTAAAGAGCTCACCTTCAAGGTCATCAGTCAGGAAGATAGCTTGAGAGCTAACTTAGAGACCATCAAAAAGAACACAGAAGCTCTTGCTAAGAAAGCAAACGAATACACGCTCACAAAGAGTGAGAACGGAACAGAAACAAGTGAAACTCATAGCCGTTTCAAGAACGAATACCTTCTCACAACAAGCAAAGGAATCACAATCTCCAGACAGATCAAAGAAAACAACTACCTCAAGTATCGTCTTAAAGACGGTTCTTTGAAAGAATTCGAAAAAGTCGAACTCACAAACAACAACAGAAACGAATATCTTAGCCTAGTCAACTCTTTCGATTTAGACGGATACAAGAGCATCTCCGATTATGTTTTCGGAAAGACTGGTCTCCTTTACGGAAAGAACGGATTCCTGAATGCTGATTTAAGCACAACATTCATGTTCTCTACTGAGAACGCAAAGGAAATCGTCCTCTTCAATCAGTTCACAACAACCGATGAGATGGATTCTACCTATAAGATCTATCACAAAGAGACACTCACCCTTTCTCTTTCTGAAGCCTTAGGCGCTATCAGCAAGTTCACCTATACAGTCGAAGACTTCAATGATGAAAAGATGGAGGGAACTGCCTCTTCCACAACAGAGACAACACTTGAAATCAAGAAGACTGCTGATGCATTAAGCGAAAACGAAGCAGCCATCAAGGAAAGTGATTTCTATTATAAGGATATCGCTGTTTCCTTAGACAACACCGGAAAGAAGTTCTTCCTCGGTCAGTCTTATCCGCTTGTCATCACAAACAGCAACAATAAGGCAAGCTCTCTTATCGATAATATCAATGTCACAGTCACCAATAAGGATGAGACAAGCGATGTTGTCGTCGCTACCTACAATGCAAAGACCCAAGCTATTGAAGCAAAGAATCTCGGCACTGCTCTCATCAAAGTCACAACAGCAAGCGGAGAGACAAAGTCTCTTGAAATGACTGTTGAAAAGACTCCGGTCAGAGCAATTCGCATCAATAGCGAAGGCGGAGAGATCAAAGGCGGAGCTTCTGTCAAACTGACAGCAGAAGTCCTTCCTAGCGATGCTGATCAGACCTACAATGCATATCTTGATGAAGCCGGCAAAAAGCTTGCTACATTAGAGAGATCAACAGAAGGTTTCTATACCTTGACAGCTAACGAAAATGTCGAAAGTGGACAGAGAATCGAAGTCACCTTTGTCACAGAAGGCTTAAAAGAAGATGGAAATAAACTCACTTCCACCATCACCTTCATCACCAAGAAGAAGGAACAGGTCGCTACCACAGTCGAAGCCAAACTTCTTGGTAACTGGGCTGTCACTGATGATATGAGTGCCTATTTCGAATCCACTCTTGAATTCAGAAGCACCGGAAGAGCAAGACTAGACATTCATGCATCATACACGGTCGATTCCTGCATCTTCGATTGGAACAAGGATGGCAATCCTATCTATAAGGATGGTACCTTCCATCAGTTGAATTCTGATGACGAAACTTACCTCATGAATCCTGAAACGGAATACTATAAACTGCAAAGTGTTGTTCTTGATGGTGAGAATCTCAAGGTAACAATTACGGATTTAGGCGAAGACAAAGAATTGATTTTCGTCAAGCAGTAAAGAAGGCAGGACTCAAATCATATTCAAATAGGCAAAGCTCTATAATTGGGCTTTGCCTATTTTATTTGTGTGACGGGCATGTCATATATCTAAAGGGTGAAAGTCCCGAATAGGAACGTCGTTATAACTATATAGC
>CAKUXT010000147.1 GCA_934700375.1 uncultured Bacilli bacterium
ATATATTATACAATAATTTCAACAAAAAAAGGAAATGCCTTAATCAACAACATTTCCCCTTTCTTGCGATTGCCTTATGTCAAATGAAAGTTGAGACTTATCATGAAGTGTTCATACGAAACAATAATATGATAATAAAGATTTTTTCAGTGAATGACTTTACTCAATATTTTACGTTATATTGAAAGTATTGGCATCAGACAATTATAATAAATAAAGATAAGTTGTATTAAATTTCTTCACTTCTGTTTTATTGAATCGGTTTTTCAAATCGACACTATTGCTTGAATAATCTATGCCCTTTGATTAAACTGATAAAAAGCAATCTATGAACCTAGACCGAGTAAAGGAGGTATAACGGTATGGATTCTAAAGCGTTCAGAAGTCTGTCTTATGGCGTTTATCTTGTAACGACAAGAGACAAAGAAGGAAAGAATGTCGGATGTATTGCAAACTCTGCTTTTCAGGTGACTTCTACTCCGTCTCAGATCTTAGTCTCTCTCAATCATGATAATGATACCTGTAGAGCTATCAAAGAGAGCGGAGCCTTGATTTTGAATGTCCTTTCTGAAAAGGTGAGCATGGATCTGATATCCACATTCGGATATCATAGCTCAAGAGACATCGATAAATTCAAAGGCTATGATGTGGTCGATAAAGACGGCATGCCTTTTATCAAGACAGGAGTCTCTTATTTTATCCTGAAAGTCCGGAAAACTTTTGAGACGGAGACTCATACTTTGTTCTTGGCCGAAGTCATAGACTGTGAGGTCCTCTCTTCTGAAAAAGAGATGACCTATGCCTATTTCCATCAGGTCAAGAAAGGCAGTGCACCGAAGAATGCACCTACTTATCAGGCAGCAAGTGATGAAAAGAAGGAAGCAAAGAAACATCGCTTCAGATGTAAAGTCTGCGGCTATCTTTATGAGACTGAGCTTGATGAGCTTCCTGATGATTTCATTTGTCCTTTATGTGGAGCACCTAAGAATAAGTTCGTTAAAGTATATTGATGCGCAATATTGAAGATAACTGTTTTAGTTTGGCTTAGTCGTATAATTAGTTCTTTTTATCGTGGCCAGAAAATCAATCTTGAAAAATGATGTTATTTATCACCCACATTTGTGTCTTCAATCACTTTCCAATAGCCGTTTTTTCTTGCGCCTACTCTTTCAATGTATTTTTTCTTCTTGAGAAGCGAGATGCAATTATCAATTGATGTTTTTCCAAGGTTGCATAACACTTCTAATTGAGGTTTGGTGACATTTGGGTTGTTTCGAATCTCAGCAAGGACCTTTATTTCTGAGTTGTTTAAAGATTTATCACCCACTTTATCACCCACTTTATTAATACGATTAAACGGAATGGTTACAATAATGGTGTTATTCGAAATCTTTATTGACCTCTTCCCATACTTGGAAATGATGGTAGGAACCTCTCTGTCGTTTTTTTCATTGATATGGAGCTGTAAAAACATTTCTGAAAGATATCAGTTATAGTTATTGAACGATCTGACATGGCTAAGACGTTGCCTTAATGCTGCTCTATGATAAAACAAATGCGTTTATGTAAGAAGGATAGTAGGGAGACAATCACTTACATCAGAAAGCTTTATGAATTCATATAACCATTATCGATGATATCGATCAACATATTGAGTCTCAGAAGGAAAAGAATAACAATGAAAAAGAGGCCGTCAGGCCATTGACGAACAGTCAATGCCTGATAGCCTCTCTGTTTTTGTCTGATTGATTACTTAGAATACTTGACGGTGATGTTGTAAGTGGTTTTAGAATCGCTTCCGGTTCCTCTTCCCTTGATAGAGGTGAGAAGACCATATTCATTCCAAGAGATGGAAGAAGAAACCTTATTTCCATCTTCATCGGAGGCGGAATAAGTGACCTTGAAGACGCTTCCTGCATAATATGTATAATCTGTGTTTTCAGCGGCAGAGAAAGTGCCGAGGCCGGAGGTTGTGAAGATAATTGCATAAGCGGTGTCACTGATGCTTGCAGGAGTCAAAACATGTCCCTTGACATTGAACTTGCCGTTGACTTTCTGTTCGCTGGAGCTAGAACTGCTGGATGCTTTAATAGAACCTGTAAGAACTGCTGTTGTATAGGGAACATCCTTCTTTAAAGCTTCAGAGGCCTTGGACTGGAAATCAGCAAAGGAAACCTTGCCGCATGCTGTCAAAGATAATGCACAGACACCTAAAATTGCGAGACTACGGATAGACTTTTTCATGATAAATCTTTTTCTCCTTTCATGAATCGCGGTTTTCGGAGAGGACTTCTCGAAAACGTATAACTTATTGTAGATTATCTATATTTTCAATGCAATAATTTACCAAAAACATTTACAAATAAAAAGATTGTTTTTGGACAAAGAATATTTAAAGTGTTCAAAAACAGAAACACGTTCTGTTGATTTGCTTTGTCATTTCTTCAAAACTGTCGATGAAAATAATTTTCGGCATTTCACCGGATGAAACATTTTAAATGTCATACAAATGTTAAAAATAATGTGATTTCAAGCGCTTACAATGTTTTATCATAGTTGCATAAATGAAGGAGACTTTTATGAAACCAAGATTGCGGATTCTTAGCCTATGTACGTTGATGTTATTGATGGCGGGATGCGGAAACGATAAGACTTCTGATTCTATCATTCCTCCATCGACTGAAGAATCTTCTATTGTCATGACGACAGACAAGAAAGACGATACAGCAAATACGTATGGCGATTTTAAGAAAGAGGGAGAAAAATATACAGCATTGAAGCCCTCTTCCAAATTGCTTTTGGACGAGAAGATGAGAGATGGAACCTTTACTGCGACTGTTTCCTTTGGCGATAAGATTGCAGATAATGGCATCGTCTTTTTAAGCGACGATGAAGAGAGAGTCTTTTATTTCTTCGGAAGAAACCTCGTTGGACAATATGTCCTCATCAAGAATGATGATGGATTCGTATCGACTCTGAAGACAGCCTCTTCTTCCAATACTGATGATGTTGTCACACTCTCTGTCATCATCGATGACAGAGAGAAGACAATCGATACCTACATCAATGATGAATTCCTTTTCCAGGTGGAAGAAGAATCTTTCTTCTCTGGTGATCGCATCGGTTTCAAGGCGGGCGGGAAAGGGACATCCTATGAGGACATCTCGGTTGTCAAGAATAAGAATACATTCCTAGATCATCTTGATAACTATGACGTCGCTCATGGCGCGATGGATATGGCCGATAAGATTGTCTCCGAGTCAAGAGCGGCCATGGTGACAAGCAAGAATAGAACCTTCACCAATGGTGTCTTTGAAGCGGATGTCGAGATGGGCAATGCTGTTTCGCAGAACGGACTTGTTTTCTCTCTGTCTTCGAATAAAGTCGATAACTACTGGGAAGGAAACGGAATCTCCTATTATTTCTTCTATATCACTGAAACAGGAAGAGCGTGTTTAGGAAAGACGGACAATGGAAAATGGAATACCATTTTCGAAAAGGTCATACGTCCTTTTGACAATACAAAAACCTATCATATGAAGGCTGTCAAAGGAACGGATGGCATTTACTGTTATGTCGATAATATCTTATATGGCACTTATATGGATAACACCCCTCTTTCCGGAACAAAGTTCGGACTTAGAGCAGGTGATATCAACGCCAAGTTCAGCAATGTAAGAGTCCATGAAATCAATGATCCTGAAAAAGACATTTCTTCTTCACTTAACATCGGAAACGGCTCCTTCTATGGATTAGGAGATAAGTATGTTTCCTCTTCCCGTTCTTCTATTATGACGTTGAAAGACAAGAAGAAAAAGAATGGAACGTTGAAGACATATCTTGCTCCTCGCGGCGGAGACGATAATGGAATCATCTTCCGTGTCACAAGACCAGAAGGAAAGTTCACCGGAAATGAGAACGGCCTTTCTTATTATTGGTTCGGTTATCAGGCTAATGGCATGGTCGCTTTCAAGCGCGTTGAGAACGGAAAGGTGGTCAAATCTGCTGATAAGTTCTTGCCTTGGGGATCTTTCTCCTACATGGGATATGAAGTCAAGATCGTCATGGACAACAATGACTTCTATTGCTATTTCGATGGAAGACTTGCAGTCACCTATCATGATGATAATCCGCTTCAGGGCGAGGAATACGGATTCTATGCAGGATCGAAAGCTGCCTATATGGATGCCATTGAGGATATGGACAGCGTTACAAAAGAACAGTATGACACCCTGATCTTCGGTCATTCTTATATGGATTACTGGTACACCTATCAGGAAGACTTAGAGGAATACGAAAGCATCTATGATATCGGTATCGGCGCTTCTGTCACATCTCATTGGAACAACTATACCAATGAAGTCATCGCCTATCAGCCAAAGCTTGGCATCTATGGTATCGGCATCAATGATATCTCTTCCAATGTTTCTCCTGCTACGATTGCAGCTAACGTCAAGACGATGTTATTAGATATCAAAAAGGCTCTTCCGAATTTTGAAGTCGCCCTCTTTGGTGTATCCCGCTGTCCTTCTAGAACTGGGTATACAACACAGATTGCACAGACCAACAAAGAATACATCAAATTGTCAGAAACATATTCTTGGATTCATTATGTCGAAGTCGAGACATTGTTCTGTAACGACAATGGCACTCCTCTTGCCCGTTACTTTACGGATGGACTTCATCCGACTCACGAAGGTTACTTGATGATGGTCGATGCCCTTCGTACTGCTTTAGCCTAAAAAGGAAAGGAAATATTAAGATGAAAAAGAGACATGTAGCATTTGTATTGACATCGTTGATGATGTTAGCCGGCTGTAGTGAAGGAAAGGTGTCTGAGAATAAACCGACGGAGACTCCTGCTGTAACTGATAAAGTAACAGAAGGTGTTACAACCGACAAGATCACTTCTACGGAAACGCCTGTTACGACAGAGAAATTCGATGAATTGGCAAACTTAAGAGAACAGGCTATCGCCTATCTTGATAGCATTGATACTTCTCTTTATCGCGAAAAGGAAAGAACGGAATTGGAAGCGACAATTGCGACGATGAAGACAGCCATCAATGCTCCTGATGCAACAGCCGAATCGATTCAGGCTGCCATTGAATCTTTCAAGGCTTACTT
>CAKUXT010000148.1 GCA_934700375.1 uncultured Bacilli bacterium
TCCTAAGACGGAATTGATTCGTTTGGAAGAGACCTTCGCTTTGGTGAGAATCATGACGACATTTGTCAATTGGACAAGGGTTGTGAAGATCTGAGCGAGATAGGCGACTTCGGTGATGATTGTAGAAGAGGTCTGAGAAGCAAGGATAGGATCTGTCGCATTGTTTGAAATGATCGGAAGACCGCCTAAGACAACAACCATGGATGTCGCTAAGGCGATGATAGCGAAGGTGAGAGGATTGATCAGTGCATTAAGCTTCTGAACATGCGTGGCAGAGAGTCGATAGTCTTCTGCCTTAGCAGAGAAGTCTTTGTTCTCCATTCCTTCGGAATTGAAGGCCCTGATGACTTTGGCACCATCAAGAGTATCAGATGATTTATTGGATAAGCCATCCAGCTTTTCCTGAATCTTCAAATATTCTTTACTTGATTTTCCCATGATGTAGAAGATGACGAATAAAATCAAAGGGATGATAGCGACAAAGACAAGACCAATCTGCCAGTCTAAGATGATAGAGATGACAAGAGCGCCTAAGATGATGAAAGGTGCGCGGACAATCAGACGGATGAAGATCAGAACACCTTGCTGAACCTGATAGGAATCAGCATTGAGGATCGTAAGCAGCCTGTTGTTTCCTAATTTTTCTCTGTCCTTTTTGGAAAGAGAAAGAATCTTCTGATAGAGGGAATCTCTGACATCTGTTCCGACAGCCACTGCGGTTTTGGCAGCAACATACTGTGTTACCATTGTCGTTAAAAAGCCTAAGACACCCATGATGAGAATCATCGTTCCGCCAATGATTGCAAAGTTGAGGGATGTGTTTCCGTCAATCCAAGTTCCAAACAGAAGTATGAACTTTGAAATCGATCTGTTGATGGTGTTCATTCCAGTAAGCGGATCTAAACTGGATGAAACGTTTTTGGATAAGTCGATGATCGACTTCATGAATAACGGAATGAGAAGATCGAATATGGCTTCGATCATCTTCAGTGTCGGCCCTAATATCAGTGCCAGAATGTGTTTCTTATAGGCATCGCTTGTTTTAGTTAGCATGTGTACCTCTTATAAAGTTTAAAATAACCTTAAATAGTTTATATTATTTAATAATATAATGCATTCTTTAATTTCATAAAAAAAGTCGTGATTTTTCGAATTTTTCCTGAAAAGCCACTAAAACATTATCAAAGGAATACATCAAAAAAGTTTGAAAGCGGTTACGAGCTTCTGTACCGCAGACTTTTTTGATTTGTCAATATTCCATGGTGCGCTGAAAAATGAAAAAAGACGCCACCATGTGATGGCGTCGACATGAAATCTAGCTTTGATAATATCCTTTACCAGTTTTCTTTATAAAGGTTATCAATCTCACAAAAATAGTTGTCAGCAGTGATTTCGCCAGTGTATTTGCCTTCTACTTTTCCGACAAAATAACTATTTGCAAAGAACTGATTGGTCCTATCGGCTGTTGTGAAAATCCCACCGCTTTTTCCTTTGCCGGTAACGTTGACTGTTATTTTATTATTCATAAAGCGTGAGTATACGGGAAGTTTATTGATGCCACGATATAGATTGTTCAGGTTTTCTTCTGTTTGGTTGTTCTGATAGGCAGAGATACTTGGCATGATGTTATAAGCGGATAGCTGATCCGTGCATTGATACACATTGCAGAAACCAGCAGTTCTTCCATAGAAATCTGATTCTCCGTTTTCGCTTTTTGGTTCGTATCGATTGTTGATGTTTCCAGAAACTTCGCAGTTATAAAAATCAGTGTCAATACTAAGATTCACAAAGGGAGCGGCATATAAATCATTTGCATCAATTGAAAAGTTGGTTATCTTACAATTGCTGAAATATGAAAAACGGCTGACTTTTGTTAAGATGGAAAAATAATTATATCCATTTCCTTTTTTTTCGTATTTGTTTGTGTATTTGAAATTATCGATAATCAAAGAATCAACCCATGCATTGTTTATGTGATTGACAATGAACGAATGAGAGCCGGGATTACTGGTTTCATATGTTATGTTTTTCAAAACGTGTTTATCTGGATTCAAAAATATGCCACCCCAATACTTCCCGAAGAGTCTATCTGAATTATCATCGAAAACCTTACCGCTGAAATCAATATCATTATCAAGAAAAATTGCCTTATTGAATTCTTTGATTTTATCGAAATCATCAATGGTTTTGATATGAACTACATTTTCTTTATCGTTGTCAATCGTATCATAGATTCTACCAAGGTGCATCACTTCAGAATATGTATATGTTTTTGAATTTAAAAATCGGAAAAAGATTTGCTCCTGTTCTTCTTTTGTCAGTCTTGTTTTGAATGAATGCAATTTTAAAAACGGAATAGTTGCACTGCTATCGGATGTAATGACGACAGTATCATATTCATCTTTTAAGTTATATTGTTTTCCTTCTTGATCGATAAGGATGCCATTAGGGAATACATCTTTTGTAAAGTCGATGTCATAATAATCCTTATCGCCTTCCTCTTTGATGTGATAAATTTTTTCAAAATTGACATATTGTCTTTCGTCTCTTTTCCATTTGTGATCCTGTAAGTCGAATCGGAAATTCTTTTGGCAGGATGTCAAAGGGACCGACAATGAAAATAGGAGAGCTGAGAATATCAATGTTTTTGTTGTTCTGTTCATGTTTTACCTCTAGTGATGCAATCGGAAATTATTCGTGGGAACATTGGTCGGTGACTTGCATGATTTAAATTATCATTCCAGTCCAATTTTACACTTTGATTGAATAGAAAACGAGTTTCAATGCTAGCGGTTATGTACTGTACCCAATATCTTGGACCAACTGTTAGCAAAGATTAGAAGATTGGCTGCGATGGTCTAATAATGTAAGACTTCTTGTATCCTTTGTCGAATAGTATTAAAGAAATATAGTCAGTCTGAAGTTTGAATCTTCTTAACTTAATGTATGTCTCAGTATTATCGAATTATCGTTGAGTGTTCTAATAATAGAGGAAATAATCGAAATAACGATTGTCAGATTGATAGAAGAAATTGTCATTATAGATTTTATCAGTGAAATTTCCTTCGATTTCTCCCAAAAAGAAATTGTTAGTGAAATAATGGTCTATTCTGGAAATGCTATTGAACATGCCGCCACTTTTTCCGTTGCTTCTCACATTAGCATGTATTCGATTGTTACGAAATTCGGATACAACTGGCAATGTGTTTGTTTTATCGACTAATTTCGTGAAGTTCTCGTTTGTTGCTGCATCTTGATATTCCCATAATGCACTTTTGAATGAACTGTTACCAGATGAAAATGTGGATATAAATTCATTACAGAACCCGGCGGTTCTTCCATAGAGTCCTAATTCTTCTTTGCCGTAAGAAGTTGTGTGTGTGATTGGTTCGTATTTGTTGTTAATCTTGCCTGAACTTATACAATTGTAAAAATCACAATTATTGCTAGTATTGATAAAAGGCGCTGCATATAAATCATTGGCATCAATTGTATAGTTGGTGATCTTGCAATTATTGAAATAGGTGTTCTTTGTATAAGTGGCTATAATCGCAAAATAATTTCTATCATTTCCTTTTTCATTATAATGACTGATGTATTCGAAATTATCTATTATTAAGGAATCAAACCATGCTCCCATACTATATTTTGTGATAAAAGTATGATAACCGGCTGTGTGATTCTCGTATTTGATGTTTTTTAAAATGTGTTTATCCGGATTCAAAAACAACCCATAGAAATACTCGCTAAAAATATAAGGGCGTTCTTCATCGAAAATATACCCTGTGAAATCGATGTCGTTATCTAGATAAACGATATCGCTATTTTTAATGCTTTTGAAATCCTCGATTTCTTTGATGTGTACGGTTTTCGTATTTTCTTTTTGAGGATTTAAAAGTCTTCCTAAGCACATTCTTGACGATAGGGTTGATGTTCCTTGGTTAATGAGTACAAAGTTGATTATATCCCATGTATAGAGTCTGACCTTAAACGGGCTCAAATATTTGTAATTAATATAACTACTTTTGCTTCCAAATAATGAAAGATCGACAGTATCATATTCATCTTTTAAGTTATATTGTTTTCCTTCTTGATCGATAAGGATGCCATTAGGGAATACATCTTTTGTAAAGTCGATGTCATAATAATCCTTATCGCCTTCCTCTTTGATGTGATAAATTTTTTCAAAATTGACATATTGTCTTTCGTCTCTTTTCCATTTGTGATCCTGTAAGTCGAATCGGAAATTCTTTTGGCAGGATGTCAAAGGGACCGACAATGAAAATAGGAGAGCTGAGAATATCAATGTTTTTGTTGTTCTGTTCATGTTTTACCTCTAATGATGCAATCGGAAATTATTTGTGGGGACATTTGTCGGTGACTTGCTATAGATGAATAAGAAATAGGTGTATGGCTTAACGAAATCGTATGAAATCATAAGCTCGCCACTTGTAGAAGAACGCTTTTCGACAGGAGCGATAGAATTGCCAAACGTATCCTGCAAGTCAAAATCAATCAAATTAATGTTATTACCTGAGATAATGAAATTACGTCTACCTTCTGATAATGATGTTATATGATAACAAATCATAGGATAATCTTTATTTAATGAGAAATCGTAATTCATTGGCCTTTCAAAATCATACCAGCCTAATTCTCTTTCTCTGACCACTCGGAAACGGATGCTTTCAACAACTTCATCTTCATCGTCATCATCGTAAATGGCTCTTAATTGGACCGACACGTAATACTGCTTGTTTGGACTCAAAGCCATGATAATGGAAGCCTGTTTGTATCTGTCGCCGAAGGGTGATAAAGGCATATTGCTATACATAATTGGATTAAAGTTTTCATCCAGTAATTCAAGGTATGTATCGGGATCGTCAAATTTATCAACACCCATAGTCTGTAATAAATAAGGCTCCTTATTTAAACTGGTATTTGGTGTTTTGAAACCATATAATTTAGAATTGCAGCCGTGCATTTCAAATTGAGAAGAATTTTTACTGTTAATTGCAAGAGGACTGATGCTTCCCATATCTTC
>CAKUXT010000149.1 GCA_934700375.1 uncultured Bacilli bacterium
CCAGGGGATATCATCGCTCTCCGGTGTATAATCGGCATCGATTCCATCCCACTTGTTGCTTCTGGGGTTGAAGTATCTCTCCATGAACCAGGCACGAGGTGTGTTATAGACGTGATCGGAATCATCATGGCTTCCGAAAGCAAGGCGCGGATTGAAGTGTGTTTCATTCATATCCAAGGAAAGATGATTCTCTTTGACGAAATCCAATAAGTCTTCGCTGCAGAGATTCTCTTTCTTTTCGTGATAGGCATCTTCAAAATCGAAGATATCAAGACCGAACTGGTTAGGCATGACAACATAGCAATCATCCGGAACTTTCTTTGCAATCCAGTGATGTCCGCCGATGGATTCAAGCCACCAAATCTCGTTTTCGTCGCTGAAGGCGATGCCGTTTGATTCATAAGTTCCGTATTCTTCGAGTAACTTTCCTAAGCGAAGGACACCTTCTCTTGCCGAATGAATATAGGGAAGAACCAAGAAGACGAGATCCTCTTCTCCGATTCCGCCTGCTTTTTCTTCTTGTCCTTTTTTCTTAGGAACATAGTTGACCAAAGGATCTGCACCTAAGACTCTTGCATTGGAGGTGATGGTTTCTGTTGCTGTCATTCCGACATTCTTTTCGTTGACGCCGCATGCTGCCCAAATGCCTTCTTTCTTATCGACATTGGGCATCATGGTGAAGTCAAGCCCTTCTTTAGGAAGGCTGACTTTGACATGAGAGATGACAGAAGTATAGGTATCCTTCAGATTCTCTTTCTTGAAGGCGACAAGCTTCTTTTCCGTAAAGACTCCGCTGGGGGAATCATCGTTTCTTCCGATGACGGTAGAGCCATCATAACTTGCATTTTTTCCGACTAATAATGTTGTACAGGGCATAGTTTTCTCCTTATCTTACTTCACTATTTTACTTGTTTTGATTTTAGATATCTATCCATTTGATAAGGTTACAAAATTGTCAACAGGTAAAGCGCTTTTATGCAAGAAAAAGAGGACATTAAATGTTTTATGATTGCTTCTAATTTAAGTTTCCCTTATATATTAGAGGCTTTAAGAAAATTTTAAGGAGAAAACACCAATGAAAACAAGCGAAAAAATCATGCTTTTACCTGTTCTTGCCTTGATGAGTCTCACCGTTGCTTCCTGCGGAAACAACAATGCATCCAACGGAACAGAAATAAAAGGAACCAATCCTGTCCTCACTGATAAAAAGGATACTGAGACAGTCACTGAAAAAGAAGAAACCAAATATCAGGTTTCCTTTACAAAGGACGAAAAGGTCTCTGTCGAAGTCACAGGCCTCACGGATGGAAAGGCTCTTCCTGGAAGTGAAGTTTCCTTCACTGTTTCCAGCAACGAAGTTGAAATCCTCTCTGTCACTTCCTCTTCTGCACATCTTGTTCAGAACGAAGGAAGCTATGTCTTCACCATGCCTTCTAATGATGTGACAATCGAAGTCGTCTCTGAAGGATTCGGCAATCCTTCCATTCTTGATGTCAAGGATATCGATGCCACCTCCATTCCGAACAACGTCAGCTCTTTCAAATCCTATTTTGAAAAAGCAATCGCTACAGAAGGAACCTACTTCAAGAGCGCACATGTTGTCAATAACGGACTTGTCGGCAGTATTGCATGGCAGGATTATGATGTCAAAGCTGGTAAGAATGATGTCTTGTCTATCAAAGGACATAAGAAGAATTACGCAAGCGATACAGTTTCTACTTTCTTTTCTCAGGAAATTGGAAGACAGAACGATATTTATTATTCCATCTCTTCTTCAAGTGCTTTAAACAGCTCTTCCTCCACTGTTTCCAAGGATTATGTTTTCAAAGACATCATCGCTGATGATAGCGAAGCCGTTGGCATGACACAGATCAAAGAGAGCGAGGCAAAGGCTTCTTATTCTGCTTTTGGCGGAGCCAACGCTATCTATAAGCTCTTCTTCTCTGAATCTGCTTCGTTTGCGCTTGTTGATTATGACGGCTCCACAAACAGCTCCACCTTTTATCTGAAGGATATTGATAAGGCTGTTTCTGAAGACAAGAAAGTCATCACTTTCGATTTGAATGTTTATTCTTATTCTTGGATTGGAACAGATAGATTTGATATCAGCTTCTCTTTCGATGGAAATAATTTCATGAGAAGCGCAAAGGTTGTTAAATTCTCCTTCGATTCTGAAGACTGTGATTCTACTACAAAGCTTCCGAATGAAAACGCAGTAGGAAAGAAAGGCGCTTCTTATGAAATCACTATGGAACGCGGCTATAAGACAACATTGGAAAAGACTGATATCTCTGTCTTTGCAATGAATGATTATGATATCGATATCGCCTATTCCTTGAACGGTGATGAACATACTACCGAAAAAGACAATGTCGTTGTCGAAAATGGATCGACTTTAAAGCTTTCCTTCAATTCCAATGACAACAAAGAAACACTTGTCACTCCGCATCTTGCAAGAGCCGAAGAAGGAGAAGGCTATGTCGATCTTTCTACCATGCAAGTCTTGAAGGAAGGTGAATTCACATTGGTCTTTGATAATGGCTTTGGTGCAGAAAAGAAAATTAAAATCAAATCTGTCAGACCGAAGGTTGCTTCTTTGTCTATCAATGCTCCTTCTAAAGTCTTCTTGAATGAGACTTCCTCCATGACTGTTCAGGTTCTTCCTGAAAAAGCCACTCAGGATGTCACCTTCACAAAGAAGGATGGCGCAACCGGTGATGTTGAAATCAAAAAGAATGATGATGGCACTTATGCTGTCAAGGGAACAAAGCTCGGTGAAGTCTCCTTCACTGTCGCTTCCGCTGAAAACGCTAATATCAAAGAAGACATCACATTCACAGTTGTTGAAAAGCCGAGTGCAGATGCTTTCAAAGCAAATGTCCTTGCTAAGACTTTCTATGGTGAATCTGATAAATTCAAGGGCGTTGTCAACTTCAATGAAGATGGAACAGGAAAGTTCAAAGTTGCCACTGTTTCATATTATGGAACTTATTATGAAAGCGAACAAAGCTTCAACTGGACTTTTGATGAAAAGACTTTGACATTCACAATCACTGGTGCTACCGGAGGCTATGGTAATGGAAACGGATTCTTTTCCTTTGTAGGTGTGACTATCGATGAAGCTGAAGGAAGCTTTATGAATTATGGTTATTCTGAGGATACTCCCTTCACACTTACCCTTCGTGCTCAGGATAGAAAGGATTTAACAGAATTTAACTAATGAAAAAGAATTTAATCATATTATCGCTTTTATCGCTCACCTTGATTTCCTGCGGAAACGGGAAAGATTCCTCCGTTCTTGAAACCAAACCGTCTGACAGCGGAAACAAGGAGCCTGAAAGCACACTTACTACTTCACAGCCTGAACAGCTTGAATTTGAGCCTGCCAAGTCTATCTCATCTCTCTTTGATTACATCAACACAACAACAAGAGAGACTGAAAACACATCCGGTATCATCTATGACAGAAAATACTATTCCTATGAAGCCGATATGCACACTTTCAACGTCGTTGAAAAAGAAGAGACAGGCGAATCTTTTAGCAACGATGCCTTCTTCAAATCCGGAAAAGAGACCAAGACTGTCACCTATGATTACAAAGAAGACAAGGATGTAAGTGAAGACACTTACATGACTCTCAGCCAGATTGAAGGCAATGATTATTATGATATTGTCGATTATGGAAACGGAAAAGAAAGAGACAAGGCATCCAAAGAGGATGTCGTTGTCACTAATCGTGATTCCTATAAGGCCAAGACCTATCTCAATGCAGCTGATTCCCTGTACTCTTTTTATAAGAGCAATATCAGCAAGAACATCATCAAAGGCTTTGATGATATCACTCCTGTCATCACTGACAAGTCTGTCGACTATCACATCACCCAGGGATGGGAAGAACAGATCGGCAAATATAAGTACAAATATGCAGCTGTCATCGATCTCAGCCTAGACAAGAAGGGAAGACTTACCAGCTATAAATATGATTTCCAGGAAAATCAGCCGGAAGTCGATGAAAACAATGTTCAGACCGGAGATCTTTATCTTCTCAGCGAGATCAAGGATGAAGTCGAAATCACCTTTGGAAGCAAGATCGAATACGATTATCTCACTCGTATCGATCAGAACGAACAGGCTATCGATCCTCTTGATTACTTCATGACGGATTATAAGGTTGTCCTTCAGTCCTGGGATGGTGTCGGAACAGAAAGAACAAGTGAGAACGCTCTCACTTTCCCTGTCGGCATGTATGTTGAAGCTGTTGCTGAGGAAGTTGTCCCTGAGAAGTCTCTTGATACCAAGCTCACTATCACAGACAGCACTGACAAAAATGTCATCTCTGTCTCTTCTACCGGTGTTGTCAAATCAGTCGGCATCGGTGAAACAACACTCACCATCGAATCCGAGACAGGAATCGGAAAGACTATCGATGTCAAAGTCGTCTCTCCGAAACTGACATCGATTACAGCAAAGACCTATTCTACCTATCACTATAAAGGTGACACCGAAACACTTTACATCTATAAGAATCCTGATAATTCTCTCGATGAGATCGAAGTCGTTTCTTTGACTCCTGCAATTGTTGAAATCGTCAAAGACAAAGACGGCGATGATGCACTTCATAACATCGGCTTAGGCGAAGGAAAGGTCGAAGTCAGAAGCAAAAAGGATCCTTCTGTCAAATGCACGCTCACCTACACTGTTCAGGAAAAGATGACTGCTGAACAGGTCAAGAAGAATGTTGTCGGAACCTGGAAGGGCGATGTTCCTAATACTGATTCCACAACAATGGTCAAGGATGCTTTCACTGTCGTCTATAATGAAGACATGACAGGTTCTTTAACACTTACAAAAGAAGGAACAGGCTATACCTTTGAAATCAACAAGCCTTATTCTTTCACTTATTCTTTCAAGGATGAAGGAAGATATTCCGATCGTCCTGTTTCTTTGACGATGTCCACCATCGTCTTAGATCGTGGTTCTATTGTCTGG
>CAKUXT010000150.1 GCA_934700375.1 uncultured Bacilli bacterium
TCGGTCCATGGACCGAAACAAAATGCACCCCACCTCAAGAAATCTCCTAGTGTTGCACTTAGTATGAAAACTAATATCGGCGCATTTTTGCAAATTTTTTCTTGAATTGGGAGTGGTGTTTTGGTATAGTACTCTTTGCATGCGTAGCACGCAAGTAGCGATTCGTCTGATGACGCTGATTAAAGTAGCCTTGCTACAAAGGTGAACAACGCTCATCCGGAATCGATGGACTTACGCTCTTATGTTATGCAAAGTAACTAAAGGAGAACATTGCAAATGTCACGTTACACTGGACCTGCCTGGAGAATCTCCAGAAGATTAGGTTATTCCGTTTTAGGAACCGGCGAAGAACTCGCCAAGCGTCAGACTGTCCCTGGCCAGCATGGAGATGCCCGTGCTAAGAAAAAGACAGAATACGGCACACAGCTCGCCGAAAAGCAGAAACTCAGATACACCTATGGCCTTTCTGAGAAACAGTTCAGAAGATTCTTCCTCATCGCTAAGGCTGATAAGGAAAAATCCACTGGTTTAGCTTTATTCCAGTTGCTCGAATCCCGTCTTGACAACCTTGTCTATCGTATGGGATTTGCTAAGACCAGAAGACAGGCTAGACAGCTCGTCACACACGGCCATGTCACTGTCAACGGCAAGAAGGTCGATATTCCTTCTTACATCGTCGAAATCAACGATGTCATTTCCTTCAAGGAAGCTTCCAAGAACCTCAAGATCGTTCGTGAAGTCGTTGAAAGCAAGCCTGCTATCTTAGGATTCGTCACTGTCGATCCTAACAAGCTCGAAGGCACCTATGTCAGATATCCTGAAAGATCCGAACTCACTTCCGAGATCGATGAAGCTCAGGTTATTGAATTCTACAACAGAAAGCTGTAAACTTATTACGTTATTCCTGCTGGTCCTTATGGACCAGCATACATGGCGGATATGGTGAAGAGGTTAACACAAGCGGCTGTGAACCGCTCATGCATGGGTTCGATCCCCACTATCCGCCCCATCGAAGTAGAATAGGTCTGATACAACGTTATCAGACTTTTTTATTTCAAAAACTACAGAATTTAAGTTTAAGATGCAATATTTTGCTTTAAAAAATGAATTTTATTAGTTTTGCAGTCTTCTAGCACTCTTGATTTAGAAGCTCTATTGGAAGCTTTCATTTTCTTTTTACACGATTTAACCTCAAGGGTGCTAAAAGGTGAACAGAATTCACATGATTTAATATTAAGGGTGCTTCCTCTCTATTCAGAAATTAATCTTAATGAGCCTTAAAAATAAATGAAAATTAAACGAATGAGAATCAAAGAAGATAATTAGATGAAGAAGGTATTTTCAATATATAGTATCAATTGTGATTTTAAATAAAACTAGTGACATAATTAGTGACAAAACTAGTGACATTAGAATTTAAAAAATCAACTGGAGAACTTAGAGATGCTATGGATGATATTTGTTCTATTTTAAATAAACATGGTAAAGGCGTCTTATATTTTGGTGTTAAACCAAATGGGGATGTTTGTGGACAAATAGTAAGTGCAAGTTCATTGGATGATGTTGCAACTCATATTAAGACAGCAATTAAACCAATGATATATCCTTCAATTAAAGAAGATATATTAGATGGTATCAGTGTCATTAAAATCGAGTTTGCTGGTACAGAAAGGCCATATTCATCGTATGGAAGATATTATAAAAGAGTTCATGATAGAGCTGAAGATATGACTCCAGATGAATTGAAACATATGATGCTGAATACTGATTATTCATCTATATGGGAAAACAATTTAACTACATTTGGAATTGGAGATGTTGATTCTAAAGCATTAAAGAGTTTTTATACAAGGGCAGTGAATTGTGGAAGATTAGAACCACTTGAAACATATGACGAAAAAGAACTATTAACTATGCTTGGATTAATGGTTGATGACAAATTGACGAATGCTGGTTATTTCTTATTTTCTTCAAAAGAACCAACTGTTTTAAAAATGGCAGTTTATGCTACAGATCAAAGAATTAGTTTTTTAGATATTAACAGGGTTCATGATAACATTTATAATTTGATTGATATTGCAACAGTATATATTAATCAGCATATGAACTGGAGAGTCGAATTTGATGGTAAAAGCACCGCTAGAATTGAAATACCAGAAAGTGTCAAATTTATTGGTCAAGATGCCTTTCAATTTTGCCCCTTGTTGACAATTTATTGTGAGGCTGAAAGCAAACCGAATAGCTGGGATGCTTCATGGAATCGTTCTAATTGTCCGGTTGTTTGGGGTTATAAATCAAAGTCGTAAATTCACATTAAAAGCATCTTCCTTGCTCAATCTGCAACTTCATGTTATCGTAAACATGAGGTAAACAACATGAACAAACAATATTCTGATGATCACATTCAATATACAGATGAGCAAGGAAATCTTTTGGCTGAGATTGATTTTCCAAAGACAAGAGAAGGTGAAATAACAATCACCCATACTTTTGTCGACTCTTCCTTAAAGGGACAAGGTATCGGAAAGGAACTGATTCTTTCTGTCATTGATTACGCTAAGAAAAACAATCTGAAAATCAGAGCGACCTGCTCTTTTGCAATTCATTATTTCTCTAAGAATTCTAGCGAAATCTACATAGGATAATAGGACAACTTACATAATTTGTCGAAATTATAATTTAGCGCTTCTTTAGCCCAATTTGATTTTTTAATACATTTTTTCTAAAATTGTCGCTTTATATGTAACGTTTTCAAAAATGGTGTTTTTACGATAACTATTTTTGAGTTTTCAGTTTACAAAAGAGAAATACTTGGGTATAATTTGTAGACTTATGTTCCAGTATATATTTAAAAACGAAAACAAATATGTAAACCGCATCGATCAGTTCTTCGGTTCTAACTATTACATCTTTCTTGTTGCCATATTCACGTTGTTCAGTGAACTGTTTGCACTTGAAATCCCGCTTTACTATTTCTATGTTTTATTCTGCTTAGGTATTCCATTCTTGTTCTGTAAGGATATGAAGGCACTTCTTCCTCCTCTATTCTTCGGTTATGTCTCTGTTTCCTTAAAGACAAATTATTATGGAGCAGGAAAGAACCTATTCAATGAAATTACTTGGCCCCATTTCATCTTCCTTATCTCTATGATTGCTGTCTTATTGATATCAAGACTGATCGTCGATAATATCGCAAGGAAAAACACCCGTTTGCCAAGGTTATTCTTCGGATACTTGCTTTTTATGCTGATATTCCCGTTATCCGGTGTCTTTTCGCCTTATTACGCATCAAGAGAGGCCTTGTTCGGATTCTTAGTAGGAGCCTCTTATTTCATCCCCTTTGTCGCTGCTTATTACGCCGTTGACTTCAAGACTTTGAGAAAAGATTACTTTGCTTATTTGTTGTTGGCCTTTGGTTTATGTCTTAGCGCAC
This sequence comes from uncultured Bacilli bacterium, assembly GCA_934700375.1. Lineage (GTDB taxonomy): Bacteria > Bacillota_I > Bacilli_A > RFN20 > CAG-288 > Enterosoma. The sequence continues at coordinate 3,434 of CAKUXT010000150.1, forward strand.
AGGTTCTTGTTATCTATTTCCAGCATATGAAAGATATCACCTCTGGAAACTTCTATAACGGTCTGATCCGTACAGGATGGGGAATCAAGAACAATATCGGCGGTATGCTGACTTTGGCTCTTCCTGGACCTATCTATCTGGCTACAAAGAGAAAGAACTATCCTTTGTATATCTTCTTGAATCTGTTCTTCTTTACTGTTGTTGCACTGACTGAAAGCAGAGGTTCTCTTCTTGCAGCTTCTATTGTTGAGCTTGTGATGTTTATCTATTTCATCATCTTAGAGAAGAAAAAGAGAATACCGGTTGTCATCTCTCTATTGATCTTTATCGGTATTGCAATCGTCTTCCTCTTTGCTATCAATCATTTCTTCCCATCTGTCCTTAGCTATATTGTTTCTACATTGAAGAATCTTACTTTTGAAGGATTGTCTTCTGGAAGAACTGATTTATGGAAGGTAGGAATGAAGAACTTCATCGCCGAACCCTTCTTAGGAAGCGGATATTTCAATGTTCCACAGGAACTCAACTGCGGATATACTTCTCCTTCCTTCATTCCGATCCGTATGCATAATACTTATGTACAGCTTCTCTCTTCTACCGGCATTGTCGGACTACTTGTCTATTTATATCATCGTTTTGAATCCTGTCTTTTAGTATTCAGAAGAATTTCAAAAGAGAAGATCTTCATGCTCTTCTTCTTTATGTGCTATTTAGGTTGTTCTGCTGTCGACTGCCATTTCTTCAATTTAGGTCCTGCCCTTCTTTATGCAGGCATGTCTGCTTTAGCAGAAGGAAATGACATCCAGATGGCTGATGAAGAAAGAAAGCGTTATCTCACTCAGGTTTCTGATTATCTTAAATAGATGAAAACTCAACAAAAATAATATACAATAGTTGCAGTTTCATTTATAATAATCAAGAAATGAGGTGAACAAAATGAGAATTGCAATTTCTGCCGAAAGCACGATAGACTTGCCTAAAGAACAACTCGAAAGATTTGATATTCACACCCTTCCCTTTACGCTCATTATGGGTGATGAAAGCGTATTGGATGGTGAAATACTTCCTGAAAAGCTTTTTGAATTCACTGAAAAGACCGGCCAGCTTCCTAAGACAAGCGCTGTCAATGAATTCCAGTACAGAGAGCATTTCAGAGCCTTGAAGGAGATGGGATATGATGCTATTATCCACTTTGCTTTATCCAGCGGCATCTCTTCTGCCTGCAGCAATGCCATGAGAGTCAAGGATGAATTCAAAGATGTCTATGTCGTCGATACCAAGTCCCTTTCTACCGGTATCGCACTTCTTGCCATTCAGGCCAGAAAGCTTGCCGATAAAGGACTCTCTCCGAAAGAGATCTATGAGATCTCCGAATCCAGAGTCAAGGATGTTCAGGCTTCCTTCTCTCTTGAGAGTGTCAACTATCTCTATAAGGGCGGAAGATGCTGGATGCTTTCCATGTTAGGAGCCAATCTTCTCCATATCAAGCCTGAAATCTATGTCCACACAGACACTGGTACAATGTCTGCAGGAAAGAAGTTCAGGGGCC
>CAKUXT010000151.1 GCA_934700375.1 uncultured Bacilli bacterium
CCATGGACCGAAACAAAATGCACCCCACCTCAAGAAATCTCCTAGTGTTGCACTTAGTATGAAAACTAATAAAAAAGCTGACAATCTTTTTCCATAAATTCTCAAACCAAAGCAGAATTCGCTTCCATAAAGATAATTTTTGAACGACATCTTTTTTCATTTCGCTTTCATTGACGATATTCAAAGTGAGTTCGACTCTTTCTGCTTCATTGTCATCCGATTCAAGAAGGAGAGAGAATTCATGAATTCCCACTGATAGATTCTCATCGATATTCTCACCCTGAAGAATACTCCATTTGACATATTTTCGATTTGGGATCACTTCCTGTCTGATCAGACTGGAAATGATTGTCTCCATTGTTGGAATGTTGTCTTTGCTCGCTGTGATGAAACTTTTCTTTGCATAGAAAACAGGGCCTTCTGTATCCTGTACACGGATGTTGATGCTCTTGGTGCTCTTATTTCCGCTTCTGTCGACAGAAGAGACAGTAAAGACATAATCACCGACTTTGTCTCTGCTTTTTGAATAGGTGTCCTCTACAACAGTCAAAGACGTGTTTCCATCAATATCGTCCAGGGCAGAAAACATGCCTAATATCTTTTCCTGATTGTAGTTGCTGAATGGAGTGAGATTCACTTCATCGACAGTAGAAGAGATGACAGGAGGGACATCATCAAACAATGTCAGACTGAAATTATCTTTTGTGATATTTCCAGAAGAATCCATCGCTTCAATCACACAGGAAAACACACCAGTCTTGTTTTCAGGTATGTCTTCTCCGTTTTCCAAATAGAGATGGGTAGTGACGTCTTCATCATAATTGTCAGAGACAACAAAGTGTTTATTGATGAATTCGTCAGAATTGAAATCGATGTGATAACTGGAGATAATATCTGAATTCTCAAGGTAAGAGATACTCGGTCCTTTCCCATCGACGATTGTGAAATTGAAGGTGATATAGGAGCGGTTTGCCTGACTGTCTTCAGAGCCGAAACGGACTGTGAATTTGCTTCCTAATGGTGCAGAGCATCCTTTTGTGAAGTAATCATCAGGATCTTCTATGATGTTTGGATAAGATTCTGTTCCATCATATCTGTCTTTTGCCAAGAAAGAATGAGTAAGATAATCGATTGAATAAACACTTCCGTATTGTGAATTGAGATTGTACACTGGATTCGAGCCGATATTGACTGAATAGTCATTAATGGAACAGCTGTTTCCTTTATACGGAAGAACGACAAGATCATCTTCGTTGACTTGTGCTAGTACCAATGCTACATTACTTATTTCTTCTGGCATATCACCATAGAGATAACGGATGTAACGTATCTTCTGCCCTCTTTCAAGGTTGAACGAGATAATGATCGATTTAGATTTATGAAAGATTGTTTCAACAGTTCTGAAGCCATCGTTTGACATTGTCCCCATTGCATACTTTTCCTGATCTTGGAAAAGATCAGATAGCCTTCTTGCTTTTTTACGTGTCGACTTTTCAATCAGGTTTCCGTCTTTATCAACGATTCCCATTTCCAATCCTAGCATCAGATTCTCTTTGTTTTCCGAGAACTTGATGGGATCATTCTTAAAACAGATTCCTACGTAAAAGCTTGCAGGAGACTTGGCATCGATATCAGAGAAATACATATCCGGCAGAGTCTTTCCGTATGGATCGCCGGCCTTATTTCCGATTTCAATCTCACCTTTCTGCGGAGCGTTGCCATAGAAGCCTAACGGCATATAATTGGTTTTATATTCCGGTCTCGTTCCTAATGCCCCTAGTGTACATATTCTATTCTCACTCTCACTCAATGCGGCATACTTCTTATTCATTTTTGTATCAATTGAAGTGCAGAAAGATAACATCAACGACATCATCAGCATAGCAAACTTTTTCTTTTGCATAATATATCCCTCCACTAACATATATGTTCACATTAGTGCTATTTGAAAAACGAGCAAACAAAATAGTGAATGATAAATGATTTTGTCTCATCTATCATTCACTATGAAATTTGATTGTTTAGTTTAGTTTTAAAAGCGGATGAACGCTTTGCTTTTAAATCCAACTTTAAAATTCAAAATAGACTTTTAAGTATTGATAATAACTTTGAATTTTCAATGTAAGAATATCGACTTTACTTTTCCCACAATTCCAACACTGCACCTTTTTCAGACTTGGAATAGTGTGATTTTCTCACTCTCTTGGCATATTCACTATCAGTTGTAGCTTTGCCGATAGATTTATATTTACGAGCTTTGTTTCCGAATCCTCCTTGGACTTTAGAAAGGATTTCCAAACCGAATTCTCTGATAGGACGATTGCACAAATAAGTAGGCTCTTCAATCGTAATCTCGACTTTATCAGTCGGTTTGATGTTTCTAAGCATCACTTCCAGATATTTAGGACGAATATCATAGTCACTATAGGAAGAGCCGTTTACTGTTACAGTGATATCGCCTTTTACAATGTCCTTAAAGCAGACCTTGTAATTCCTTATAGTTGAAACGACTGAGATATCGCCTTCAACAGGTTCAATGACGAAGCGATTTTCTTTGTCCTCTGTCTGTACGAATCTTGTGAACGCATGACTGTTTTCATAATCATTGTCACCCTTATCCTCGTACATAGAGAATTCTCCGTTTCCTCTGTAGGCCCAGATTTCCAGATCTATAGGATTGGTGACATCATTTCCTTTTGAAATGCCAAGAGGAATGATGGCTCCTTCTTTTGCCAAGACTGGAATCGAGGTTGCATCACGATAGAGGTCGACACTTCTTTCGCCCTGATAAATATAGCCTGTGAAGATATCAGTCCATCTGCCTTTCGGAAGCCATGCATGGACCTTAGCCAAATGAGTCTTCTTATCTGCTTTCTCTGTGATAGGACAAACTAAGAGTTCACTTCCGAACATATACTGATTTTTGACTTCATATGCTTCCTGTATTGTAGGATAGGTATAATACATCGGTTCACAGATCGCTATGCCATCTTTATAGGTGCGATAATCCATCGTGTAAAGATAAGGTAATAGTTTATGTCTCAGTCTTAAGAAATCGGTAGCGATTCTTTCTGTCTGGCCATCATAATTCCAAGGTTCCTTTCCTGAAATCGGATTGCTAGAAGAATGGAGACGGTTGATGGGGCTGAAGACACCGAACTGCACCCATCTTGTATACATCTCATTGTCTTTGACACCCATCATATGTCCGCCGATATCATGGCTCCACCAGGTGTATCCGATATTGGCAGCGTTGACTGTGAAATAAGGCTGATAATTCAAAGACGACCATGTGACAAAGGTATCTCCGGAGAAGCCAAGCGGATAACGCTGACTTCCGATACCGGAAAATCTTGAAAGAATAAGCGGTCTTCCTTTTGTGCCATCCGGTTTTTCGACATTGTCGAGATAATGATAGTGGTTCAAAGACCAAAGAGGATCCAATCCTTTTATTTTGGATTTGGTTCCCTGTTGCCAGTCAATCCACCAGAAATCGACGCCATCTGCCTCATAAGGCTTATGAAGAACCTTGAAATAGGCGTTGATGTATTCAGGACTTGCAATATCAAAAGGAATGTTCTTCTTCGATATTGAGGTATCGATATGAAGTTCTTTAGCCATCTGCTCATACATGACTTCGAATGTTCTTACTCCTTGTGCAGGATGCAAATTGACTGTCGCATGGAAGTTTTGTTCATGAAGCCATTTCAAAAAGCCTTTATAGTCAGGGAATAGATCTGTATTCCAGCTATATCCTGTCCATCCTGCATGTTGGAAGGCGCCTTTATTCGTAGGATCATACTGATCCTTGAATTTCTCTTTGACCTTGACCCAGTGCCAATCCATATCGATCGTTGCAACAGTAATCGGAATATCGGAATCGATGAATCTTGTCATCAGATTGATGTATTCTTGTTGTGTATAGGCTTTATATCTTGACCACCAGTTACCTAACGCAAAACGAGGAATCAAAGGAACTGAGCCTGTGATTTTATAATACGCGTTTACAGCTTCCCGATAATGTCTTCCATAGCAGAAGATGTATTTATCGATGGTGTCTGTCTTTCTCGGTTCCACTTGTCCTTCTTTGTTCAAAATGAGGCCATTGTCTTCAATGACGGCAACACCGTTTTTGGAGACGACACCATCGGATAACTTGATTTTTCCTTTGAGGATATTGAAATCTCCCCTTGTCATATCAAGCGTTCTATAGGTGCCTTTGAGATTGCCTTTGTTATCGCAATTGACCTTAGGTCCATTCTTGAACTGAATGTATTTGGCCTTTTTAGCGGATTTATCAAAAACAAGAGAACATTTGTCTGTTGTTATCGTTAAGAGTCTCTTCTCTTCCTTGACTGAAAAGAACGGCACTTCAAAGTGTCGATAAAAGACACCCTGTGTCGCATCATCGATAAATGTATTGTTCTTTGATGTTTCGACTCTAAAGAGTCTATCAGTCAGAACAGTGATTCGGAAGCCATTACCGATAACCTGGGCTTTTGAATCAGAAATAGGATTTGCTTTTACGATCAGATGTTTGGAAAGTTCCATAGCCTTTCCCTCCTTATATATTATTATAAAGCGCTTACTTTATAATATATTGCAAAATTATCTCAATTTGTGCATTCTTTTCTCACAGCTGTTCACTATCTGTTTGTTTTTTCGCTGTATAGAGCAAGAATGAAGAAAATAACAAAAGAAGATAAAAATAATGATATAATTGTTTTATTGCTCCCGTAGCTCAGCCCGGATTAGAGCGACCGCCTCCTAAGCGGTAGGCCAAGGGTTCAATTCCCTTCGGGAGCGCCATCTCTGTGCCCGTAGCTCAGCCTGGATAGAGCACAAGCCTCCGAAGCCTGTGGTCATGGGTTCAACTCCCTTCGGGCACACCATCATTAACATGATCACGAAATTGCTCATCAGTT
>CAKUXT010000152.1 GCA_934700375.1 uncultured Bacilli bacterium
GTGAACATCGACTTCGAGAGCGACAACATCCTGCTCTTTGACAGACGCGACGGCAGACTCGTCGCTTCCGGAAAGCTTGAGATCGAATAACATGCATTTTGATAAAGAATTTTTACCGGCATTCAAGGCTCTTGATGAGTTTGAAAAGAAGGGAAAGAACTCCTTTATCATTACCATTCGTCGTTTACCTGACATCAGTTATTCTCATCACATGAGAATAACTGATGATTTAGAAGAATCCTATTTCTATGTCAAGAAGATTGTTTTGACTATGTTATGGATGATCGGCGGAACCGAAATCATTTTTTTCGGTTCCTCTGATATGTATTCGTATTTTAAGGCGAGGCTTGACTCGGATGATGAACTGAAGAAGAGCGTAGAAGAAATTTCAAAGGTCTTTTCCAGTCCGATTGTTTTTTCTTACACAGAAAATCAATATCCAGATCATTCCAAGATGATTCCGTTTTCGTCATCGTTCAAAGGTAATCGAATCGGTTTTGATGCCGGAGGGAGCGATAGAAAGGTCACTGCAGTCATAGACGGAAAGACTGTCTTTTCCGAAGAGGTTCTTTGGCAACCGAAATTGGAGAAGGACTATCATTTCCATTATGAAGGTATTTTGGATTCACTTAATCGGGCAAAAAGCCATCTTCCTTCTGTTGACGGCATCGGAATTTCAACGGCTGGTATTGTCATTGACAATGAACTGGCTCAGGCTGCTTTGTTCTATTCTTGTTCAGATGAAGACAAGAGAACACATGTCAGAACGATTTTCAAAGACATGATGAAGAAAGAATTTCCTGATGTTCCATATAATGTCGCCAATGATGGGGATGTATCCGCAATGGGCGGATATCTTCTGTTCCATAAGAACAGTGTCTTAGGTTTGGCCTTAGGTACAAGTGAGGCATCTGGATATTGTATCGATGGATGCTTTAACGGATGGGTGAATGAACTGGGGAAAGTTCCTTTCAATTATGATGATAATGCCGTCTCTCATTATGCAATGGGAATCAAAGGGGCAGGATCCGAATATCTTTCTCAGAAGGGAATCATCCGTCTATGCAAGAATGCAGGAATCTCTTTTTCCGGTACTCTTGCTGAACAATTGGTTCAGATACAGAAAGAGGCTGAAGATGGCAATGAGACTGTTCTGAAAGCCTATCAGGACATGGCAGAATATCTAAGCAGTGCGATTCTTTTCTATCATCGATTCTTCAAATTCGAATCTGTTTTATTGTTAGGCAGAGTCATGTCTGGAATCGGCGGTGAGATTATGACAAAGAGAACAGAAGAGGTTCTTAACGAACATCATCTTGCTGTTGAAGTCTTTACTGCAAATGAAAAATTCAAGAGGCTTGGTCAATCCTATATTGCGGCCGGTCTTCCTGAGATTAAGTGAAAATTGAATGTGTCGAATTCAATCAGTGCATGCTTGAATAGTGTGTACTGATTTTTTGATGGATAAAAAGTCAAATTGATAAATCCTATTGTTAGGTCTTTGCTGAAACAGAGATTGAAATAGATTTCCGAGATAATAAACAATAGTTGAATATATGTTTAAAACAGCGCTTTTAATGACCATCGAAATGTAATGTATTTGTAAATTTCTTGTTTGTATATTTCATTGAAAAAGTAATGGAAAAAGGCAAGAAAAAGACAAAAACTTATGTAAAACCAATAGAAAATAAGAGGTAGAAAAAACATAGAAAAAGTCAAAAACCGATTTTTATTGACTTGTAAGCGCTTAAAAACTATAATTTCATGGTAGAGAGACGTAAGTCCTCTATGTAAAGAAACTATCAAAGGAGATTGCAAAAAATGAAAAACAAATTTTTAGTTTCTACGTTAGCTGTACTTGCCTTATGTGGTACGACATTCTCTATGGCTTCCTGCGAAAAAAAGGAAACCAGTGCTGTTGAAGCTGCTGTTAAGGATGCTATGACCCTTGATCGTGATGCTCTTCTTCAGAAAGCAGCCGATGAACTTCAGGATGGCCAGTTCAAATGGGTCGGATGCTCTTCCAGAGCCAAGAAAGCTGCCACCTATTTCCAGGAACTTTTAGCTGCTAAGAACGAAAAGTGCAAAAATGCTACATTCGTCTGGGATGTTTTGGATGATGGTCATATCTATACCAAACTTGTCGGTGACATCAAAGCTCAGACAAAAGATGGTTATGATGGAGCTCTTGTCCAGGATGGTTATCAGCTTTCTCAGTTCGGAGATCAGTTTGTCAATTATGTTCCTAAGGAATGGACAGGCGATGCTTCCAACAAAGAACCTTTCTCTCTTCAGTACAATTTCAAGACTTGGTTAGTCAATGATGCTGATGGAAATGAAGCTATTCCGGATAATGTCTGGGATTTCACCGATACCGGAAAGCATATTCAGACTATGGATCCGAATAATGAGAACGTCAATCGTGACTGGCTCATTATGTTGACAAAGACTGAATACAACACCATGCTTAAAGATGCATGGAATGCTCTTAGCGACACTGAAAAGGCTGCCAAGGGTGTCAATCCTGATGCAGATGAATTCAAGTCCTATGGCGAAAAGAAGTATGCATATGCTTTCATTGCCGGCTATATCAAGAATGCTATCTTCCAAAAGGATGATGGTGCAGCTGTCAACGCCTTCGCTGTCAATACAGCAAAGGGTTCTTATGGTTGGATTGTCTATTCCAAGATGATGAACTTAGCTGAGACTGATACTGTTTCTAAGAGGTGGATTGTCTCTCCTGCACTTGGCAAGGAAAACACTGATGGAAACACTGCCACTATGAAGATGAAGGGATTCGGCGGATTCATGTATAAGCATTACCTCCAGGTTATGCCTAATACTGCACATCCTTATACTACTTGTGCCTTGATCAACATTCTTTCTACAACTGAGAAGGGTTACAAAGGCTGGGCTAAGGATATCGGTGATTATCCTTCTATGTCCTCTATTAACCTTGACAGAACTAAATTCGGACATGGTACTCTTGCTACTGAAAAGAATGACAAAGGCGAATACGCTTATACTCAGGATAACAATGGCGCAAATGTCTTTGCAGTCATGAATGATCCTAAGAGCGATTGGTGGATTTCCAAGACTGGCGGAAATGCTGTCATTGAGGAACCTGCATATATCGGTGAAAACTATGATGCAGTCAACGACTTCATCGTCACCCAGACCAACAAGAAGAAATAAACAATCGTTTCTCTGTCGGTAAACCTATTTCGGAATTTTTAGGCCGTTGTCCTTTTAGGGCACGGCCTATTCTTTGTTTTTCATCTAATAAAAGAAAGGAACAATGATATGGATCAATCTGAAAACAATGGATCTACATCGTCTTTGCGTCGCAATTTAAACAAGACCAAGACTTTCTTTGGCTATCCACCAAATACGATTCTTGTCACTTTAGGACTCATTCTCCTTATTCTGACAATCACACCGCTTATTTCTCTTGTTTTATCCACTTTTGCCGACACCAACCCAATTACATCCATAACCAAAGGATATGGATTCCTTAACTGGAAGAATACTTTTGCTGGGACACACTCGGTTTCATATTTTTGGAAACCGTTAGGGCATTCTTTATTGATTGCTGTGTTTGCCTGTGTATTTTCAATTGTATTCGGCGGCGGTGTTGCTTATTTGATTACGCGTACGAATATGCGCTTCAAGAAATTCATCTCTGCAATCTTCATTTTCCCGTATGTCATGCCTCAATGGACACTGGCATTGTTCTGGCAGAACTTATTCATTTCTACCGGATGCCGTGGTGGCCACGTCGGCGAAATTCAGGCTTTGACTGGATGGGTTGTTCCAGAATGGTTCTGTTATGGCCCCTTCCCGATTGCATTCGTCTTAGGACTTCACTATGCTCCGTTTGCTTATATCCTTATCGGCGGCATATTAAGAAATATGGATGCAAACTTAGAGGAAGCTGCCACGATTCTTAACATTCCTCGTTGGAAGATTTTCACTCGTGTTACAGTTCCGATTCTTAAACCGGCATTGTTATCCACGATTCTTCTTGTTTTCTCCAGTGCTATTTCATCTTATTCAGTTGCAGTCACCTTAGGAAATCCTGTCAACTATAAGGTCTTGGCAACACAGATGGAAACATTGTTGAACTCTAAGACATCATGGCAATATGGTATCGGTAATGTTATCTCTCTTGTTATGATTGCGATGGGCCTTATTGTTCTTTATATGAACCAGAAATCGACAGGAAGCAGAAAATCATTCACAACAGTCTCTGGTAAATCCGGTCAGATTAGCAAGATCAATCTTGGCAAGGTCGGACAGTGGGTTGTTGCCGTTGTTCTCTGCATCCTTGTTGTCTTCTTCTGCATTGGACCGATGGTTTCCTTCGCGCTCGAATCTGTCTTGCCGAATCCTGGAACCGGTGATTTCTCTGGATTCACCTGGAAATATTGGGTAAGCAAAAATCATGATATCGGTTCTGCCGGTTATAACGGTATTTTCCACAATGATGAGTTCTGGAAATCAATCAAGGGTTCCTTGCTGCTTTCTGTCGCATGCTCATTGATTGCTGGTACAGTCGGTTTGCTTATCGGTTATGCGGTAGCCAGAAAACGCAAATCCAAATTTGCCAATGGTGTCAACGCGTTAGCATTCCTTCCTTACTTGCTCCCTTCTATCACGTTATCCGCAATTTACTTCGTCATGGCTTCCAATATGTCCAGTGTCGGAATCACATTCCTTTATACGGCACCGATGTTCTTAGCTATCGTATTGGGATCCATCAAATACATTCCGTTTGCTTCCCGTTCGGCAACAAACGCAATGCTTCAGCTTTCTGCGGAAATCGAAGAATCAGCTGTCATTCAAAACGTCCCGTGGTGGAAACGTATGGTCAGAGTCATCTTCCCGATTC
>CAKUXT010000153.1 GCA_934700375.1 uncultured Bacilli bacterium
CATGATAACTTGACATAGGAGTTGTGATCTCAAAATGATTCAGTAATTTGATGCTGTGTCTTGTATCCTCTGCCGCAATAAGATCCACTTCCTTCAGCACACGAAGTGTTCGTAATGTAATATCTTCTAAATTTCCAATTGGTGTTGCACATATATATAACATGCCAGCCATACTACCTGCCCTCTCTATCTTCCTATCCCTATATACACATCTTTTCTATTTCACTCCGGTATGCTCCGATCACCTTCATACATATATTGTAACGATTCCTTACCCATTCGTCCAATTGTTATTAACAAAGATTTATATATTATCATGTTCCGTCTGCGGTCTCTTTTTATGATAGATGCGATAAATCTCTTCCGTATACACACCCGGTCTGTCATACATAATAAGTGATGGTTCGATCGTGATACGCGGTCTGCCGCCCTTTAGGCCTTCTATCATGACCATAGTTGGTTCTTTATCCACATAAGGCTGGATCAGCCGCATCCGTTTTGGCTCGATCCGGTACTGTTTCATCACCTGAAAGATCTCCGCTAATCGAAATGGCTTATGAATCATATAGAAACTTCCACTTTCCGGCAACACATAGCCTGCCGCTGCCACAACATCCTCTAGTGACAGCATCACCTCATGGCGGGCAATCGTTTTCGGTTCATAGAGGTTCTGTAGTCCGTGGTGTTCTGTCATATATGGGGGATTCACTGTAACAACGGGAAAGGAAGCTGGTTGATACAGCTCCCTTACTTTTCTCACGTCCCCACACTGAATATCAATACGCCCCTCTAACCCATTCATGGCAATACTTCTCGCTGCCATATCTGCATACTCCGCCTGCAACTCCAATCCCGTAAAATGACCGCCCTGCGTATTTGCAGCCATCAATATCGGAATTACGCCACTTCCCGTACACAGATCTAAAACGTTCTGTCCTTTCTTAACTTTTGCAAAATGAGACAACAACACCGCATCCACCCCAAAGCAGAATCCTTTCGGCTTCTGAATGATGTGATATCCCTTACACTGCAGATCATCTATTCTCTCATCTTCTCCTGCATAATTAATCAATCTTAGAACCACCTTCTTTTTTCTCCAGTGCCTCTAATGCTTTCAATTCCTTATCGTTGACTTTATCTGAATTCCGTCTCTTATTACGAGAAGAATTATGCAAGCAAGTATCCATATGTCTTAACTCACATCATCATGCAAAAGACAACAGCTGCTGCCGAAGAAGGAAGATCAAAGTTCATAAACGAAAACTATCAGAGTATCTATGACAAATACAAAGACGATGCTGACTATAAGGAGATTGCCAAGTCATATATGGCTGAGTTCTCCGTCAACGAAGTGAATGATGAGGTCAAAAGAAATGCATGCAATGATTTCATCATCAACAACAGTGATAAAGAAAAGAAACAGGAACACCTGGTCTATGTCAAAGATATTGTCGATGCCCAGAAAGCTGTTCTCAAGAATTATGATTTCTCCTCTTTGAAAAACAATGTATCCTGTAAGTTCAACAAAAACGGTGTTGAGAAATTCTCAGCTGACTTCAGATATGTCGGTATCAGGCTTGATACGCCGCAGACGATGACTAACAAGCTCTACATTTCAAAACAAGATGCAACAAGACTCAGCGAACTGTGCAAAACAAACAACATGGTATCGAAGAATCCTGTCAACACCGTCGCATTTATCGGATTCAATCAAAGCAAATCAAGTCTTGATAAGTTCCTCGATTACTATTTCAAATTGAAAGCGCCGTTTGATGGCGACTATGAAGATATCGAATCAGGAACTTGGAGGATCAATATCCAGAATACGCTTCTCTCCAATGTCGAAAACACTGCAGAAATGCTTTCTATCCTGACGAAAGTCTTCCTCTATATCGGTATCGCACTCGCTTTGTTCAGCATGCTTCTCTTCTACAATTTCATCTCCGTATCCATCAACAACAAGAAGAGAGAAATCGGTATCTTAAGAGCAGTCGGCGCAAAGAGAAGCGACGTCTTCAAGATCTTCTATTCCGAAGCCTTCATCATCTCTGTCATCAACTTTGTCTTATCCTCTGTCTGTGTCATTCTGGCATCGAGTCTTGTCAACAATTCCATCATGAAAGAGGGCATCGGTTTTGCAATCATGTCTCCTAACATCCTCGTATTCCTCCTTCTTTTGGGCGTATCATTCATCACAAGTTTCCTCTCCGCACTTCTTCCTGTCATCAGAATCGCAAACAAAAAGCCGATTGACGCCATTCAGAACAGATGATTATTGCCTCGCTTACAGCGAGGCATTTTTCATATTTTCAGCATTAATAATAATGAAATGTTTCATATCAGATTGTCTATTTATTGTTTACAATTATGAATGAAACTATCTATGAATTTTATCAAGAAAATATTTGAACCTATCGATCTTACACATGGACGACCTTTTGTGAAGCTCATCCGTTTTGCAATACCGATTCTTTTGAGCACTGTTCTTGCCAATGCATTTTCTCTGATCAATGCGCTTATTCTGAAAACAACAGTCGGCGGCATCTCCGTCACAGCGACAAACTCCACTTCATCCATCTCTGCAATTCTTTTCAATTTTGCATATGGATGCACATCGGGTTTTGCAGTCATCATGGCAAACAAAAAAGGAAAGAAAGATGAAAAAGCACAGAATCAAACGCTTTATACCTGCTTTGGTTTAGTCCTTATCATCGGTTTAGTCATTACGATTGTCGGTCTATGTCTTTATAAGACGCTGATGTCTTTTCTCAACATCCCTGAGATCTATCTTGAAAAAGCATCCAACTATTTCCAGATCATCCTCATTGGTTTCCTTATCACATTATCGAGCAATCTGATGTCGAACTTTGTCACCGCTTTAGGCAATTCATCTGTTTCATTAGTGATTTCTTTTACAGGAACAAGTGTCAACATCCTATTCGGTTTCCTTCTTACCGGTGTCATTCATTTAGATACAAGAGGTGTCGCTATTGCGACGCTTCTTGCAAACAGCACGACTTTCATTCTCAATCTTCTCTATCTCTTAAAGAGCCATCCTTATCTTAAATACAACAAAGAGATTTCAAAGTTTGATAAAAGGCTTGCTCTTGATGCTCTTAAAATGGGCCTTCCTTTAGGACTTCAGTGGTCGATTCTCTTCATCGGTTCATTCTTCCAGCAGAAAACAGTCAATGGTTTTGGAAGAGAGATCATCATCGATCCTAATACTGGAGTAGAAAAAGAGATCGGCTATGCCACAATGGCAAACACCTGTTATGGTCCTTTTGAATCTTACTTGACCATTCCTTTGTCTGTCATGTCCAGCGCCTTGCTTCATTATGTCGGACAGAACTATGGAGCCAGAGACAAGGACAGAATCAAGAAAGGAATAAAAGACGCTTTCTTGATTGATCTTATCACCTATGCTTTGATTCTGATTGTCGGTCTATCCTGCGGCAAATATGTTCCTTATATCTTCTTGACTGATAATGATGTCAACGAAAAAGTCATTTACTATTGTTCTACTTATCTTTATATTCTTACTCCGTTTCTTATCTGCCAAGGACTTCTTCAGCTCAGCAGAAGCGTTCTTCAAGGCATCAAAAAGCCGATTATCACCCTTCTTTCCGGAATCGGAGAACTGATTGCAAGAATACTTGTCTGCGCCTTCATTCCTAGCCTTATCAATAAAACAAATCCGACCAGCAATGAATCCTATATCGGTGTCTGTTTCTCAACTCCATCAGCATGGGTAGTATCTCTTCTTATCATGGGAAGCATGGTCATCTATTATGTCTTCATCAAAAATCTGTCTGTCATCGACAAAGCGATTGAGATGGATCAGAAAAGCGAAAGCAAATAGTAATGAAAAGCAGTTGATTCTTTTCATGCTGTTCGATAACTGAGTCTTCTTAATCAATACCTGTTGTACTGAACCTAAAGCGATGACATTCCTCTCACAAAAAAGAGCGCCGAAGCGCTCGTTTTTTGTGACTAGAAGTATTTTCTCGTATGGAGTGAGACAGGGAACATGGTGGACTGCTTCTGTCTTTGGAAATCATTGAAGCGATCTTTAAGGAGTCGAATCGCTTCTTTGCAGATTGCATCATAATCAAAGCTGACACTGGTAAGGTCGATAAGGCCATGCACATATCTTGAAACAGAGTCAAAACCGATGATATGAAGATGCGGATATACAATTCTGATATTCGGAACGACCTTGTTCAAGGAATAGAGCAAATCATAAGCAACTTCATCGGAAAAGCAGAATATGCCTAAATATCCTTTGTTGATAAGATTGAGCATTGACAAATTGACCTGCTTCGGTTCAATGATCATCACTTCGTTCTTATCATTCAATGCGGAGATCTGAGATACAAAGGCCTGCTGTCTGCGTTTGGAACATTCGACATTAGGCATCTTGACATAGATGAACTTATTGATCTGATGATAATTTGCCAAATAATTGGCAGCCAATGTCCCACCCATCTCATCATCGGTATAGACTTCATCGATATAATCTTTATCGATGTGTCTTCCGACCATGATGACAGGGATGTGGTTGAGTTTAGCATAATCGATCATATCGTCTTCCGGTTCAAGAAGGGTGATGATGCCATCGACTCTTTCTCCGATACATTGCTTTAAAAGCGGAAGTGTCATCTTCTTTGTCATGGAATAGACAATGGTGAAGTCAAACTGTTCTGTTTCAAACAAGGACACCAATTTATCACAGACGATCTGGAAATAGAGATTCTTGAAATTATTGACGACGATCGCAATCAGTTTTCTTCCGTTTCTTTTCAGAAACTGAGAAACCGAATTGGGAAGAT
>CAKUXT010000154.1 GCA_934700375.1 uncultured Bacilli bacterium
ATTTGTCTCACGGAGAAGAGAAAGATCTCTTCCTGTGAGGATCTTATAGGCGTAGCTTTGATGTCCGACATCAAAGAGGACATCATCTTTCAGGCAATCAAAAGAAGAGACAAGTGACTCTGCTAGTTCGACTGTCCCTAAGTTGGAAGAGAGATGTCCGCCGTGTTGATAACAGGCTGAGATGATCTGTTTTCTGATTTCAGAAGCTTCCTCTTCCTTTTTTCGATAAGAGCGAAGGAAAAGAGAATCAGTCATAAGAGATCGTATCAGATACTTCCTTTGTGAGTTTCTCTAATCTGTCTTCCATTTCTTTCAAAACGGCTTTTCCTTCTCTGTAAAGCTTAGAAGACTGGTCCAGTCCGATTCCTTCTTTCGAAAGCTCGGCCATGATCTCTTCTGCCATCTTCTCTAATTCTTCGTAGCTTTTTGAAGATAAATCTTCTTTTTCTGTTGTTTTCTTAGCCATAACTATCTCCTATTTGATCTTCGCTTCTTTTCTTCCGTCGATGAAGGTGATTGTCACATCATCATCTTTTTTCAGAAGAGAAGCTTCTTTGATTCTTTTATCGTCTTTCATGATCAGTGCATATCCGGAATATAAGTCAGGATTGTACTTTTCAATATCCTTCTCGATTTTCAGAAGAGATTCTTTCTTTTCGTTGATCTTCTTCTGATAAGAAGAAAGAAGAAGGCTCTTCTCACTCTCGATCATCTGTCTGTTCTTTCTGATATTGTTCAGGTAATAGTAGTTGAGATTCTGAGAGAGGGATTCTATCTTCTTTTCCTCTTTCTTCAAGTAAGAGAGAGGAGAAAGAGAATCAAGCCTTTTCTTTCTCTGTTCCAATGAGAAGCATGCATTGTTCAGTATCGAGGTGAATTTATCGTAGAGTGCACTTTCAAAGTCTTCCATCTCATCATGAATATCTTCAAGGCTTGGATTGATGAGGCTTGCACCTTCTGTCGGTGTGATAGCCTGAGCATCCGAGACGCGGTCTGCAATTGCGGTATCGATCGTATGACCGATACAGGTGATGACCGGTATTCTGCTCTCTGCGATAGCAAATGCGACCTTCTCATCATCAAAGCAGGAGAGGTCGGTCTTGCTTCCGCCTCCTCTTCCTAATATGATGACATCAAAGTCAGAGGCATTCGCTCTTTTCATGTTCTTGACGATGCTAGTTGCTGCTTCACTTCCCTGAACGACAGTCGGGAAAAGAACCGTATCGACAGGGAATCTGTCGTGCAAGGTCTTCTTGATGTCCTGATAGGCAGCACCCGTCTCTGCTGTAAGGATAGCGACTCTTTTACAGAACCTCGGTATTGATCTTTTTCTCTTCGGATCAAGATAACCGAGCTTATCAAGCTTTTCCAACGTCTTTTTCTTTTCCAGCAATGATTTTCCAGACTGGGTAAGAAGCATTTCAACTTTCTTTCCCCACAGTGTGATAGAAGAACCATGCGGATAATAGGACAAAGATCCTGTGATCTGAATGATATCGCCTACTTTGATGTCTTCTAATCCGTAATCATTGCCGCAATAGCAGTTAAAAGCGCAACGCAAAAGAGGGGAATTGGTTTCCTTATGGCCCTGGTCTCCTAAGTCGATATAGGAGAACTTTCCTAAACGGATGGAATAGACTTCTCCATAGACTGTAAGAGAAGAGAACATCGGGTTCTCAAAACAGGCCTTAAGAATATTGGATAACTGAGATACCGATAATGGTTTACTGTCCTTTGCATTCATACGGCTTGATCGCTTTATCCAAAAGCGCATTGACAAACTTATGATCGTTCTCTTTTAAGAAGTTCTTGGCGATGTTGACAGCCTCATTGATGACGACATTTCTCGGCGTGTACTGAAGATAAAGGCCTTCAGCCAAAGCGACAAAGAGAATGCCTTTGCAGACATTGTCAAGACGCTCGAAAGTCCATCCGACAAGGTGTTCGGAGATGACTTTCTTGATCTCATCGAAATGGTCGATTCCTAAGGCATAGATGGCCTGAGAGAAGGCAGGGCATTCTTCATAGCTGTCCACTCCATAGATAGAGCAGAGCATCTCTGTGGCGTCATACTCCCTTTTGTCTTCCAAGGCTAAAAAGAGCTGATAGAAGGCCTGCATGGTTTTGACGCGTTCATCTCTTCTTGTATAGGTACTCATATTCATTGATTCTCCTGTTCGTAGCGATCCAGTTTTCTGGAAATAAGATATAAATATAGGCAAAATGCAAAAGATACGGCGTGTAGAAGGACGGATAGAATGACATCGATTGTTGTCAATTGTAATAGAGGAGAGGCGATATAGTTGACTAAGAGAAGCGGAAGAAGACAGAGCGTATCGATGCTATAGCATACAAGCATCGCTAAGACATAGCCCTTCTTCCCTTTGACGGCAAAGGAGGAGAAGAGAATCAAAGCGAGCGTGAAGACGATAGTGATGACAGAGGAGAGAGAATTGACAAGGTCCACATTCCCTTTACCGGATAAAAGAAGGGAAGAAAGAAGAGAGGAGGAATACATGATTCCCTTTCCGGGACAGGAAGAATAGCCTGTTGCCGTATTGAACTTGAGAAAAGTCTGAAGCAGGATCTGTCCGATAGAATGGATGATGGCGATGAAGATCGGAACAGAGCATAGCAGTCCGTATCTTTTTCTCAGTGTTGTGTATTGCTGCTCGTCCATATCACTTCTTGCTGATGAAGCCTAAGATGATGACATTGACTTTGACAGCGGAAATCTCTGTCGCATCATAGATATCATCATAGATCTCTTTCTGAATCTCAGTGGAGATCTTGCCGGCTTCGCAATCGGCGGAGAGATAGACTTCGACATCGACTTTGATGTGATTCTTCTTGTCGATCTCACAATGAGTCTTGGCCTGTTTGTTGCCGTTCTTCAAGAAGACGATGTTCTTCAACTCTTCTTTCATCAGTTCAGAGAGCGAATCATTGGCAATCTGAACATAGACATTTTCGGAAATGTTAAGACTTCCCGCATTGTTTTTCTGTGTGTAATAATTCATAACCCACCTATTTCTTTAAACCTTTCATAGACAGAGAAATACGATTTCTCTTCAAGTCGACATCGATGACTTTGACCTTGACGATATCGCCTGGCTTTCCTTCCGTATGAGGATCGGATACATAATGATCGGCAATCTCAGAGATATGGACAAGGCCGTTGATCTCAACGCCTAAATCGACAAAGAAACCGAATCCAGCGACATTTCTGATCGTGCCTTCTAAGACCATGCCGACCTTGATATCCTTGATATCGGTGACATTGTCAAGAAGCTTGGCAGTGACTGCCTTTTCTCTTGGGTCACGGCTAGGCTGGATGAGTTCCTTGACGATATCCTTCAATGTCGGATAGCCGACAGAGAGCTTTTCGCTGTCAGTGCGGATATCATCATCGCTAAGGGCCTTCAAGGCAGTGACTTTCTCATCGTGATTCGAGCCTTTGATCTCTTTTAATAGCTCTTTTGCAACAGCGTAGGATTCCGGATGGACAGCGCTATTGTCTAACGGCTCTTTGCTTTCAGGAATGCGTAAGAAACCGGCAGCATTGAGGAAGGCTTTCGGGCCGAGGTTAGGAACCTTCTTGAGTTGACTTCTTGAGGTGAATGCACCATTCTCTTCACGATAAGAAACGATGCTATCAGCGATTTTTGTTGAAATACCGGAGACATAGCTAAGCAAGGAGCTAGAGGCGGTATTGAGATTGACACCGACATAGTTGACACAGTCTTCAACAACGCCCTTCAAAGCCTGGGAGAGCTTTTTGGAGTCGATATCATACTGATACTGACCGACACCAATACTTTCAGGCGGAATCTTGACAAGTTCCGCAAGCGGATCTTCAAGTCTTCTTGCGATAGAGACAGCAGAGCGGAGGTTGGGTTCGAAGTTGGGGAACTCCTTCTGAGCAAGCGGCGTAGCAGAATAGATGGAAGCACCGCTTTCGGAGACGATGACAATATCAAGATCCTTGAATTCAGGATAACTAGCCTTGATCTCCTTCAAGAGTTTTTCGCTCTCTCTTGAGGCTGTGCCGTTTCCTAAAGCGACGGTATAAGTGCTGTTTTTTTTCAATAATGCGACAAGCTCTTTCTTTGCTCTTTCCTTTCCGCCTTCGGTGAAGAAGGGGTTATTGAGAACAAAGGTATCGAGAACCTTTCCGTTCTCATCGATGAAAGCCAGCTTGCATCCATGAGAGAAGCCAGGATCAAAGCCTAAGATTCTTCTTCCCTTCAAAGGAGGGCAAAGAAGGGTAGCTCTTAAGGAGGTCTTGAATTCTTCGATGGAGCTATCGCTTGCCTTATCCATCAAATCGGAGAAGATATCGTTGGAAACTGAAGGATAGATGAGTCTGGTATAGCTATCCAATACCATCGCTTCAAACTCTTTCTGATAAGGAGTATGAGTCGGAATCTCAAAGGTCTTGAGGTGCTTTAAAATGGTCTCATCATCCAAAACGAGCTTCTTTGTCAGACATTTCTTGTTGACACCGCGGTTGATGGCTAAGGTGTTATATGGCTTGATCTGAGAAATCTTTTTCTGATAGGCGGCGTAGTTATCAAAGACATCGCTATCGGCATCAGGAGTCTTTGTCGAAGCGACAATGCCGGAATTAGCTGCGAGATTCTTGATGAAGAGACGATAATTCGGATTATCGGAGATGCGTTCAGCCAAGATGTCAAAGGCACCCTGAATGACTTTGTCTGTAGTCTTGTATTCTTCGCAGATGTATTTCTTTGCTTCTTCACTAAGTGTTCCTGTCTTATCGTGAAGCAAAAATTCGCTTAACGGTTCAAGAC
>CAKUXT010000155.1 GCA_934700375.1 uncultured Bacilli bacterium
CTCTCTCTGAGTACCTTGAAAAATATGGTTGGGATGGAACAAAAATCAAAGACAATCCCTATGTCACAAAGAATCCGGACGGCAGTCTAACCGTTGACTTAGAGGATAATCCCTATTTGATGGAAAATATGGACCAATATAAGGAAATTGATAGGCTCTATAGCGAGGAAGAAAAGAAAGTAGACCAGTATAGGAGAGAAGCAAAAGAAAAAGCGTTATCCATGTTTGTCAAATACTTCGATGATCTCTTCTGTTAGCACAGGAAGAGATCATCATTGACAAACTTGGCTCTAATTATTGCAGATGATTCAATCTGGCCTAGACAAAACTATGTACACAAATCAGTACAAAAATAACTGCACTGAAAAGAAGGTAAAATCAACCCTTATAATAGAGCCATAACAAACGAGGTGAAATGAATGGTAAAAAGAATGTGCGATGAAGAAGATGATGATATCTCCATTTTCTCTACAGATGACATTGATGGAAATGAATACTATCATTCAAACTATATGACTAGAGGTAAATTCTATTCGATGAATGAACTCGAAACCCAAGAAGACTGTCCCGTCTATCAATATATCGATGCGGAAAAAATGAACAAAGAAGAAAAACCTTTAGGAAAAGTCATCGGACACGAAGCCCAGAAGAAAGAACTCCTTTCTGTCCTCGATTGGTTCAAACATTCCAAAGAATTGAAAGAAAAAGGAGTCTCCATTCCAAAAGGCGTACTGCTCTTCGGTGAACCGGGTAATGGAAAATCGCTCCTCATCAAAGAAATCAT
This sequence comes from uncultured Bacilli bacterium, assembly GCA_934700375.1. Taxonomy (GTDB): domain Bacteria; phylum Bacillota_I; class Bacilli_A; order RFN20; family CAG-288; genus Enterosoma. The sequence continues at coordinate 785 of CAKUXT010000155.1, forward strand.
CCGTTACTGCGAGGCTCCTGTCTTCGTTTTCCAGGGTGAACAGATGAATGTCGTAGAAGGCATCTATGAGATGTTCAAAAAGGCGAATGAAGCAGGTCATGCTGTCATCGTCATTGATGAGCTCGATCTGCTCATCAATAAAGAGAGACGTGTCGTAAGAGCGCTTCAGGAAAACATGGATGGCGTTGAATCAAGCGATGATATCCTCGTTCTAGCAGCGACAAACTATCTCGATGAGATTCCCGCACCTTTACTCCGTTACGGACGCTTTGAAAAACTCATCAATATCCCTTTGCCGAATGAAAAAGAGGCTGTAGAACTCTTGAAGAAGTACTTCAGAGAATTCAATGTCTCTCTTCCATCTGATTTCGATGAAGAAGAAGTAGGCCTCTCTCTTTCCTCTGTCAGCTGCGCCGGAATCAAATCCATCGTCAATGATGCCGTTCTCCGCAACGGGTTTGACAATATCACGATGGAGATGATTGATAAGTCTATCTATAGCATCACTGACAGAGTCAAAGATGCACCGAAAGAAGACAATCTCGAAGTTGCCGTCCATGAAGCCGGTCATGCCGTTGTTGCTAAAGCCTTTCCTGAATTCTTCACCATCAACCGCCTTGGAATCGATGGGGCGTCTGGAGAGTTCCACGCCGTTGAGGTCGAAAAAGGCTTCTGGCCCTATGAAAAAGCCATTGCTGACATCAAGATTTCAATGGCAGGAGTCATCGCACAGAAGGTCATCTTCAAAAGAGGTTCCAGAGGATGCGATGACGATCTGGAGCACGCCAGAATCACTGCTTACAATCTCTTCAACAAATGCGGCTATTCTTCCTGTTGGGAAACCTTGCCGAAAATCGATGACCGTTCTAGACAGGATACCTTCATCAAACGAAGAAAGATGGAGAGAAAGATTGAAGCACTTCTTAGAAAATGCGAAAGACAGACGACAAGATACGTCAAGAAAAACAAAGAAGAAATCATGCGCTTAGGGACTCTTCTCTTCAAAGAGAAGAATCTCAAATCCAGTCAGATTCATGCCTGTATCGGAAAAGACTGAAAAAGTCTTTTCCGATATCTGTATCATTAAATCAGCAAAAGCTGATGGAAAGGAGGACGATTATGTTTGGTGCAATCATTGGAGATATGGTAGGTTCTGTATATGAGTCTCATTCCTGTAAGACAAAGAAGTTCGATATCTACAATCAGAATTCGAGAATGACAGATGACTCCTATCTTACCCTTGCAGTAGCAAAAGTCCTGATGAATCATTATCCTATCGACTATTCAGAAGAATCTCTTAAAACGATTCAAGAAGAGATTGCAGAAGAATTCGTCAATCAGTGGAACATGCATAAAACAGCAGGATTCGGAGGAATGTTCTATCAATGGTGTTTTATGTGTTCCCTCTCAGGAACAATAGAACCCGCTTATCATTCCTTCGGAAACGGAAGCGCGATGAGAATCTCGCCTGTCGGGTGGGTTTCTGACAGCGAAGAGCATGTTAAGCTCTTATCCAAGATGGTCAGTGAAATCACTCATGACCATAAAGAAGGCATCAAAGGGGCTGAAGCGATTGCAATGGCCATCTATCTTGCTCTTCACGGCTACAGCAAAGAGGAAATCGGAAAAAGAATGATAGAGGAGTACTATCCCTCCATTCAGGATCTGAACTTTGATGAACTGGTCGAGAACTATACCTTCAATACAAGCTGTCAGAAATCCGTTCCTCAGGCTATCTACTGTTTTCTGATATCCGATGGCTTTGAAGATGCAATCCGTAACTGCATTGCAATCGGCGGTGATACCGATACGATCGCTGCAATGGCAGGAGCCATTGCAGAAGCCTATTATCAGAAAGACAGCCTTTCTGATTTCGAACAGAAATACCTCTATTTCATGATCGATCCTGAAATCGAAAAACGCATCAAGGATTTCTATCATAAAATCGGAAGCAAGAAGTTCGAAAAGAAGTGACGTGCTGATATTATAAAAACAAAATCCATAAAGAGAGTGGTTAGGGACAAGCCCGATGATCCACCGACAACCCATTCAGTTGGGTGCCAAAGCTTGTACGATGGAGAGAAAAAGTCCGTGATCTATTCTCTTTATGGAATTCAAAGGAGAAAACATGAATAATTCATTGATTACGGAACCGCTTGGTTTATATGGCTGGTCAAATCTGGAACCGGTTATTTTGGCTGCACTTGCCAGTGAGGAGCCGATGCTTCTCATCGGCAAACATGGAAGTGCCAAGTCTTTTATTTTGGAACGACTTGCACAGTCTTTGGATATGACATTCAGATGCTATAATGCATCCCTCATCAATTATGATGACTTGGTTGGCATTCCTGTACCTGTCAACAATAATACTTCTTTAAGCTATATTTCAAATCCGAGTTCAATTTGGGATGCTGAAGTGGTCTTTATTGATGAACTGAACAGAACAAAACCAGAGCTTCAGAATAAACTGTTCCCTATCATTTATGATAGACGTGTTCAAGGAATCAATCTTTCTAAACTGAAATACAGATGGGCAGCGATGAACCCACCATGCAAAGAAGATGATGATACTGAAGACAGTCTTTCTTATATTGGCGCGATGCCGCTTGATCCAGCATTGGCCGATAGATTCCCCTTCATCATTGAAGTTCCGACATGGGATGATTTAAATGATGAAGACAAGCAAAGAATGCTTACAGACAATCATATGGGACGACATGAATTCCCCATTGATATTCATGACCTCATTGATAGAACGAAGCATTGCTATAAGAAACTTCTTGAGACAGAAAAAGAGAAAACGGATAAATACATCATAACCCTAATGAATCTATTGAAGAATTCGTTTGGCTATTTTTCCGCAAGAAGAGCGACAATGATGGAAGAGTCTCTTCTATATCTTTTGGCTGCGACAAACGTTATCAATGAGCACTTCAATATATCCACATCATTTCAGAATGTCGCATACCTGCATATTCAGAATACAATTCCGAATATTGCAAATGAAGCGATTGACAAGGTACTTCTGATGAATATTTGTCAGCAGGCTCTGAAATTATCAAAACTGAATGATTCAGTTGAAAAAGACATCCTTTTGGTCTCTGATCCGATAGAAAGGCTGAAAAAGCTGATCATAAACAAGAAAGCAATAAGCGATGATATTGTCAATGATACGATTACAACATCATTAGGCGAAATGAAAGATGAAAAGAAGAGAAGGGCTATGGCATTGTTCACCTTCCTTGCTTTTAGAGGAAATCACAACATTCATGCTGCAGTCATGGAGACCTTGGCTAATGAAATCAGACCTGTATTAGAGACAAAAACAAGCTCAACACTTGAGTATTTGAACAATAAGAAATGTGCGGATGCTGTTGTCGCCTTGATGCATAGTGCCGAGGGCGAAAAATATTATAGCTATCTTAATAATTATTTGTGTTCATATTTGCCGGATAAGTATTTGAACGAAGATGAACCTAAGGTTCTCTTTACTTTCTTTACTGAGATGTGGAAGGAGTTGGGATTATGAATGGCTTGCTTCATAATATGTCTGCTCCACCTAAGAGCAAGGTCGATTTTGAGCAAACACAACTTGAGAAGTATATTGCATTCAATCCAAAGGATTTGGCTAGATCATTAGGAAATGAAAACATGACAGCTGATGAACTGAAAACAACAGTTGAGAACTATGTCAAAAACCATCCTGATATTGAACGCATCATCGAAAAACCGACCGGTTACATGATTGGTGAAGTTGGGGTGATGAATAACGAAAACAAAATCACAAGCAAAAGCAAAACTGTATTCGATTATGAGGTATGCAAGAATCTTGAATTGATGATTGTCGTACTTTGCTCCACTGTAGGTGATCTATATATTCCCGATAGACAAATGAGCTTTGAAAATACGAAATTCGATAAGATTCTTCTGTTTCCGAAAAATGAGGTGGAATCATGAGTGATATTGATGATATTAAGAATGTAGTGCACCCCTCTCA
>CAKUXT010000156.1 GCA_934700375.1 uncultured Bacilli bacterium
CGTCTACACTTCTGCTGACTCTGTCTTGCAGATTGCAGCCAATATCGATGTTGTCCCCCTTGAAGAGCTCTATAGAGACTGTGAAATCGCAAGAGAGATCACAATGAAGAAAGAGTGGAGAGTCGGAAGAATCATCGCACGTCCGTTTGTCGGAACGGAAAAAGGTCACTTCAAGAGAACAACAGACAGAAGAGACTATGCTCTTGAACCTGATGGCAACACTGCTCTTGATGATTTGATCAAGAACAACAAGGAAGTCATCGCTGTCGGAAAGATCCACGACATCTTCGCAGGTCGCGGCATGAATGAATCCTATCATATCGATAGCAACCATGACGGCATGATGAAGACACTTGATATCGCAAAGAACAGAGACTTCGAAGGACTCTGCTTTGTCAATCTTGCTGACTTTGATGTCTTATACGGACACAGAAGAAATCCTATCGGTTATGGAGACTCCATTGAAGAGTTCGATAGAGACTTAAAGGAAATCCTTGCTGTATTGAAGGAAGATGACTGCCTGATGATCACCGCAGACCACGGAAACGATCCGACATGGTGGGGAACTGACCACACCAGAGAAAGAGTTCCGCTCATCACCTATTCCCCTTCCTATCAGAACGGAAGACTCATTCCTGAAAGAGATACCTTCGGCTGCATCGGAAAGACCGTATTGAAGAACTTCTCCGTTACACCGAGCGAAAACGAAATCGGCGAACCGATTGACGAATTGTTAGAAGACTAACAGGTAAAATTACGGCTGTCATTGCTCAAAGGGCAGGATAGCCGTTTTTCAGTGACTGACAAAGTGGGATGAATGTCAAACAGAAAAATAGTAGATTAGAATGAAAATCGGTTATATTAGTAAACGATTTTTTCATAAGAAAAAGGTTGGTAATTTCAAATAATTCATAAAAGAACAAAATATTGCCGACATCAACTCTATTTTCTTGTATATATTCGCGTTTCTATATCAATTTTTCCTCTGCAACAATAATTGACACTTTGGTTCTGATTGTCGATAATTTGGTCATATTGAAAGGAGTTTCTTTATGTTTACTTTAAGCGCTGATTTGGGTAACTTTTTGGCTTATTTTGTTATTTTTCTTTGTGTCATATTGATAGTGGTAGCAATAATTCACGACAATAATAGCGAAAAGCAAATTAATAATTCGGATGCTAACCTCCACAATATTCCAAAAGTGCCTAGCAATTTCATTGGAACTACAGGTGAATGGTTCATCAATGCGATAGTTTGTTCACTTATCGTCAGCTTCTCTTTTGGTATAGCAACACCTTACGCATATTGCAGAATGATCAGATGGACAATCGAGAATACAAGTTATAATGGCTCGAAATTAGGCTTTAAAGGCAAAGGCGGAGACCTCATGGGCAAGTGGTTATTATGGATGCTCTTATCAATTATCACATTTGGTATCTATGCTATCTGGATTCCTGTAAAGTTAGATAAATGGAGAGTTGAGAATACTGTTCTCTATATCAAACAAAAAAACGGAAACGTCAACGCTGTGCCTGTAACAAATAAACCGGATAATATAGTGAGTGTTTTTTCCGGAACTGCTGGTGGTTGGTTTGTCAATACATTGGTTGCTTCTCTTATCATCACCTTCTCATTTGGTATTGCTGCACCTTTTGCCTATTGCAGAATGGTGAGATGGACACAGGAAAATACAACCTATAGCGGACAAAGAGTTGTCTTCAGAGGCAAAGGTGGAGACCTTATGGGTAAATGGTTATTATGGATGCTCTTAACGATTGTCACCTGTGGTATCTACTCAATATGGATCCCTGTCAAATTAGATCAGTGAAGAGTCAAGAATACAACCCTCTATATCAAAAAGCAACCTACTTCTAATACTGTAACTGAAACACCTACCAATACAAGTGAAACAACAGTCGTAGAAGAAAAGTAAATTCAGATGGCAATCTATCAGCAAAAACTATTGAACCAATAGAAATACGCGCATTACTTAATACGACATAGATCTAGCTTATTAATTTGCAAACAAACTGTGGAAAAATTTCCGCAGTTTTCTTTTTATGAAATCTAAGGGCAACATAAATTCTTTTGTAATTACAATAAGATCTCCATATAACGAAGAACTTTTGGCTTCACATGAAGCTGATCAGCATACTTTATTAGTTTAGCTATATCTTTATCTTTCGAATTCGCGTATTTTTTCATTGCCGCATTTACAATCTGAATATCGCTGCCGCTGCCACGAAGAATGTCACACAGTGTCCTTTCAAGATCATATACACGAATAGGATTACCGCAAGGTGATTTAATTTCAACCACACCTAAGGAATAGTTCTCGGGCACAACTCGTTTGATTTCAATGTTTTCCTGTTTCAGTGAAGGCGAATTATATCCTTTTGGAAAAGTCATTGTGTACTGAGCTGGTGTGCGATCCGAATAACCGAGCAGATACAATGCCGTATCGTGTGAATAGATTCCACGTCCATACTTACGTTGAAGCAAATAAAGATCATCTTCCCAGGCATCGTTCAATACATACAGGCCACGACAAAAGCGATGGAGTTCACCCTGTTCTACAAGGTCTTGTAAAATACTGCGGTGTAAACCAGCTGCTGTCACTTGTTCTGTAGAAATTGTTCCGTCGGGAGATGCTTCTAAGAGTTCTTGGATTTTATCTTTACCAGTCATAACTATCACCTCATTTTCGACAACCACACGTTAAATTATATATAACTAATGTGTATTTATCAAAGAATAAAAATAGGCGCATTCGAATTAGTATTTATTTAGTACTATATTAATACCAATGTTATAGTTAATAAATAGTACTAATTGATTACTAGATTTAAAATTGCATCTTCAACAAGAAAGAAGGCAAGCTGGTTCTTCTTTTTCGTTTGAATTTGTAATTAGTTATAAAATAGTACTAGTAAACGACTATAATTTCAGTCTTAGATTTCTGTATTTCATTTATTAACATAATATCTATTATACGAACTAATTCATATATAAGAAAACGACCATATTTCAGGCCGTTATTTCTTAAATTCATCTGATACTATTGATCATCTACCATTTTTAATTTAATACTAATTTAGTACTAATTTAACGTGATATCGTAAGATGGTCAATTGTCTTTCATCTGTTATTTCAAATTGTTTTAGATTTAGTATATTATTAGTACTAAAATTATACTAAATACTAGTTTTTACAAATTTTAGTTTTTAGTACTTTTATAGTACTATTCATATACTAATTCTTAGCTAACTCTTCAATCAAGCGATAGCAGAACTTACCGGCTTCCTTGCTGGCATCATTCAGTCTCTGCTCATAAGTATCCTTGTTGGATTCATTGGCAGGATCATCAGAGATGGTGCGAATGATGATGTATGGTTTCTTTGCAATATGGGCAACCTGGCCGACAGCAGCAGATTCCATATCACAGGCGACAGGATTATCGAAGTCTTCGTAGATGTCAGAACGGAGATTTGCTTTCGTGACAAAGACATCACCGGAAACAACAAGACCGGACTTGATGTTTTTCTCATTCAAAGACAGAGCATAGTCGACGGCTTTCTTGTCACATTCATAGTAAAGTGGCATCTGAGCCATCTGTCCCTTCTTGTAACCGAAGGGTGTGACATCGACATCGTGATAGGCGCACTTTGTAGCGACAAGGGTATCTAAAGGCTTGATTTCATTGGAGATGCTTCCAGCAACGCCGATGTTGATGATTTCATCAATCTGGAAGTTTTGAAGGAAAGAGCCTAAGCGATATGCCATCGCTGCTTTGCCGATTCCGCCGATCATGCCATAGATGATGATTTCATCTTCTTCCAAGACAAAGAAGTCAGAGACTTTCTTGACGTTCTTTTTATCAAAGAAGAGCCCGTCAAGCTCTTCCTTCTGTGCGGCGACAACCAAAAAGCGCTTTGCCATATCAGAACTCTTTCACAGCTTTCTTTCTGCGGCGATAGATAGGTTCTTCAGTGACCTTGACGATCTTATGCGGAACGTCCTTGTAGAGGTTGTCGAATCCGACTCTTTCTCTCTCTTCCTTGGTGAAGAGCTGGACGACGATGTCCTTGCAGTCGATAAGAATCCAATTGGAATCGTTTCTGCCTTCGACGTGGTCGACTTCATGATAGTTGTCGTAGATGGTCTCCTTTGCGCTCTGAACGAGGGCTCTGAGCCTTGTTTCGTTCTTGGCTGTGGCGACGACGTAGAAAGAGACAAAAGGTGAATTGTTTCTCACATCATAGACAACGACATCTTCGCCGAAGTTGTAAGAGAGATCCTCAGCGATGTGAAGCGGTCTCTTGTTGACGATGGAGCCTTTGTTCTCTAAGACAAATTTCTTGTTTTCGTTTTTCTTTAACATGTTGTGTAACTCCTAATTATTCAGATAGTAATCATATTTCTGTTTTGCCAGGAAATACTCGTTGTAATCAATATTCTTGCTTTTGAAGTATTCGACCTGTTTTCTCACAAGATAGAGGAAACCTAAGTCGAGATTCTCGATGCATCTTCTTCTTTTATCTTCCGTTTCGAATTCGCGAAGCGGTTCGACCTCATCGGCAGAATAGAGACACTTCATATATCGTGTCATCTCTGCCTTTCCGGTGCAGTGGAACTGTATCATATCGATGACGTCTTTTGGAACGTGGTAGGTATTCTTTGCTAAGTATGCGCCGATAAACTGATGAAGCGCAAAATCAGGGCAAGGCATGTATTCCTTATAAGCCTCGTTCATGATGGCAATGGCTTCTTCATGA
>CAKUXT010000157.1 GCA_934700375.1 uncultured Bacilli bacterium
ATAAGAGAGCTCTTTCATCAGAAATCTTTTTCGGCCAGATTTCTGATACCATCTTCATCAAGGCGGTATGTCGTCCAGTCTGACATCGGAATAGCACCTAAAGAGGTGTAGAAAGCGATGCTGGGTTTGTTCCAGTTGAGGCACACCCATTCCATTCTTCCGCAGTTGAGGTCTCTTGCTTTTTCAGCAAGCTTCTTGAGTATCGCTTTTCCGTATCCTTTGTGACGGTATTCCTGTTTGATAAAGACATCTTCCAGATACAGTCCGCTTCTTCCGACAAAGGTCGAGAAGTTGAAATAATAAAGAGCAAAGCCGATCTCTTTATTATCTTCCATGGCAAAGAAGACTTCTGCTCTTTTCTGATCGAAGATACATTTCTCCAATGTCTTTTCGTCGGCAATGACAGCATCAGACATCTTTTCATATTCTGCGATCTGTCTGATGAAGGAAAGAATAAGAGGGATGTCTTTTCTTTCAGCATCACGGAATGTGAGTTTGTTTTCCATACGTATACCTCAGTCGTTACTATCTAATATTTTACCATAACGTCCTTCTTCATTTTTCTTTGTGCAGGCGATAGCCTAGAACAAAGGAAATGAGAAGACCGATAAAAGCGAAAGAAGAAAGGATGAAGAATGCAACAAAAAGCTCAGAGTTCAGGTAAGGATAAGTCAGCTGCAATACAGAGTTCCCTAACTGATAGACAACTGGTGCAAAGAAGACTGCTTTTCTTCTTTTCTTCGGCCCTAATATATAGGTGAGCATTGTGATATTGCTAGTGAGATACAAGCCGTTTGCCATACCCTTGAAGGAGTGAAGGAAGATGATTCCGATTGCAAGATAAAGCGTTGCATCATTTTCTCCGCGGAAGAAGTAGGCTAATGTTCCTAAAGTCAAAGTCTCTAGTACAATCATGGATAGTGCAAGGCTCATGGAAGAAGAAACTTTCTTTCCGATACCAAAGTGGGTATTGATGAAGATGATGACAAATTCAAAGAAGGATGATACACCTAAATAGAAACCGAAACTGAGAGGATTGAATGAATTCATCTGGCTTTTGCCTTCATAGCTGGTCCATAAGTCAGAGGTCAGAGATGTATTGGCCCATAAAAGCGGAATCCATAAGGAAGCCCCGATGAGATAGAGGATGTAGTTCTTGTTTTCAAAGAGCTCTCTGCTTGAAACCTTCTCATGATCGTCATCATGGATCATGCTGCTAGGGAAGGGGGAGAAGAAGAAGGTGAAGAGAATCATGATAAGAAGAAGCGGAGAAGAGACCATAAAGAGGAATAGATATCCTTTGTAGGTCAAGAAGAGCAGTTCTGCTAGAAAGCCTGCAAATGGTGTTGCAATAGCAGTGGCTAAAGGACCATAAAGACAGACATGTCCGTATTTTGTCTTTTCCGCATAATTGATATCGGCAATACAGGATGTGTGGAAAGAGAGAAAGGACCAATGTATGCCCATCATCATGGATGCGAATAGGACAAAGATGAAATATAGGATATAGGTGTTATCGGTTTTTAACCATAGGCCTAAAGAAGAGAAGAGAATGATCAGTACAAAGGATAAGCTCAATAAGATTCTCATAATCTTCAGATTCTTCTTCTGTTCTGCTACAAAATGGGAGCAGATGAACAATGAGATAGCAGCGACAAAGGGAGGAAGGAAAAGAGAAAAAGAAGACATGGTATTGGACCAGGAAAGGTCTCTTGCACACTGGTTGAGGAAGATGGTCAGAAAGGAGATGACCATGCCATCAAAAAGAGAGACAAGGACATAGAATATCTGTGCTTTGGCTGTTTCACACTTTTCTTTTCTGTTGAGATAAACTGTTTTTTTCATACTGCGTTATTATATAGAAAAAGGATGAAATCACCTAATAAAAGATTTCATCCTTGATAAAAGTTTTCAAAATCGGAAGAGTTCGAAAACCTGTCTTTTGATAAATAGAAGAAATTTAGTCACCTAATATTTTCGTAAAACTGATTTTTTAAAATAAAATTGAAAAAGTATTTTCGTAAAATTACATTTATTTTCGTAAAATACATAAAATTTTCGTAAATTGACTAAATTATAAAAATGCTGTATAATTATTTCAACGAGGAAAAACTATGACTGAAAATGAATTAAAGGCGAAAATCGACTTGGTATTGAGCATGAAAAGCGAGACACCGAATATAGAATTGAAAGCTGCGAAATGCGGGTGCCCAGAATCTCTCTATGATACATTCTCCAGCTTTTCGAATACGAAAGGCGGAGTCATCATTTTCGGTATTGATGAAAAACACGGATATAAGATAACAGGTGTGGATGATCCACAGGAACTGCAGAAGAAGATCACGGAACAGAGCCTTGAAATGGAGCCTGTCATCAGACCATTGATCACGGTAATAGATTACAAAGGTAAAACCATCTGTTCAGCTGAAATCCCGGAAATGGATGCATTCTCAAAACCTTGTTATTATAAAGGAAAAGGAAAGAGCAAAGGAGCATATACTCGTGTCGGGGATGCCGACTTGCCTTTGACGGATTATGAGCTTCATAGTTTTGAAGCCTTTCGTTTTAAGTCGGAAGATGAATTGAGAACCAAAGATAGAGTAGATTACTCCTCTTTGAATACCATCTTGTTGGATGGATATATTTCGAATCTAGTGACTAAGAAAGCGAATCTGTTAAGTGTCGATAAGAACAAAATCATGCAATTGGAAGGAATCATCGATAAGAATGGTTTTCCTACACTTTGCGGTATGATGAATTTCGGAACACTGCCACAGATGTTTGCTCCTAACTTGGATATTATTGCTGTCAGATGTGCAACAGATAACTATGGAGAAGAGAATGAGGATGGGATTCGATTCATTGATAACAAGAGAATCGATGGAACTCTCTCATCCATGCTTCAGCAGGCGTTGTCCTTTATTCAGAACAATACTAAGAAGTCTACGTTTATCAATCCGGTTACTGGTATAAGAGAGGATAAGACAGAATATCCTCTCAAAGCGTTAAGAGAGATTGTTCTCAACGCTTTGATCCATCGAGATTACAGCATCTATACGGAAAATGATCCGATCAGGATTGAAATCTATGATGACAGAATAGAAGTCAGCAATCCTGGCGGTCTTTACGGAAGACTGTCCATGGATGAGTTAGGAAGTGTGCGTTCTGATATCAGAAATCCATATATCGCAGGTATTCTGGAAACGCTTGAAGTCACTGAAAACCGATATTCCGGCATTCCGACTATCTATGATGAAATGGCAAAAGCAAAGATGCTTCCTCCGAAGTTTGAAGACGACAGAGGAACTTTTAAAGTGACTCTGTTCAATACAAAGATCGATGATGCTTTGAATGAAGATCTTGTCAAACAGATACTTGAAAAATGCAAAGTGCCTCGGTCCAAAGAGTATTTGGCCAAGGCCTTTGGATTTGATGAGAAGCATCCGTCCTATTTCCTGAATACATATATCAAACCCCTTATCGAGAAAGGGTTCTTAAAATACACATTGCCGAATAAACCGAAGAGCAAGAATCAAAGGATTGTAATAGCGCAGTTCTAGAAGTGACTTTTCGCTCCTTTTTCGACATTGCAGCGATGGCATAATGTCTGGAGGTTGCTCACGACTGTTTTTCCGCCTTTGCTGATCGGTATGATGTGATCGACTTCAAGATTCTCTCTGTTTCCGTCTCTGTTATAGATATAGAAACGCAGTCTATTTGTGACTTTTCCTCTTTCGACTCTGCAAAGGCTGTTCCAGATTTCATCATCGAGATAGAACCCATCTTCCTGATCATCTAATCTATTCAGATAGGAAATGATTTCATCCTGCGAGAATCTTCTCTCTCTTCCTTTTACGAGTGCTCCATTGATCTTGGTCAGACGTAGATTGACAAAGGCAGTAAGTGAGATTGTCGCTCCTTTTAATTTGGAACGGAAATAATCATGTTCGATTTGGTCTAATCTTTCCTTTTTCAGTTTTCCAGCTTCTTCATTGAATTTTCCAAGGAGAGGTTCGACCTGGTTTCTAAGTCTCTTTGTATAATCTTCCCACATCTTTTTGTTTTCATCTGCGACTTTGATATCATGGTCGACTGTTTCTTCGTGGTCCCTTAGATAGTAGATGAGATAGTCTTCACAGAAGATTCCGTTATAGATGTTTTCATTGTCATAATCCTGGAGAAGACTTATCTTTGATACTTTTGAAAACTGATAGATGCTATTGATATATTCAAGTTTCTTCAATGCTTGACTATGGTCAAGGACAAAGTCATCGTATTCTTTGTCTTTCTTCTTTTTCAGGTAGATTAAAACATAACCGACAATCAGAACTGCCGCAGTAACAAAAATAGAAACAATAGTGATGACAGCCTTCATAAAAGACCTCCGAATGCTGTAGGCATGAATATCATAATGTATCTGGCTGTAAAATCAAACAAAATGGGATGAACTGTGTAACAAGCAGTTCATCCCATGCAAGGCGAAGATTTTAAGTTTGTCAGAAGAAGCTCTATTAGGCTGACAAATCAGATCACAGAGAGGATGATACCGAAAAGAATGATGCCGATGAGGATATAGGCGAAACCGAAGAAAAAGACATAAAGCCCTTTGATTCCCCAGTCGAAG
>CAKUXT010000158.1 GCA_934700375.1 uncultured Bacilli bacterium
GCCTAAGGTTAAGTTGTTTACTGGTCAGTTTAACGTTAGTCAAAATGATCAGTTTTACATTGACATTATCAATATTCGAAATCAACATGGAATTCCTTGCGGAAAAGAAGAAGGCATACGCAAACCTTCTTTCGCCTAAGGGAATCGAGATGAGAGTAAATAGAAGCATTCAGGTCGAGGGGACTTTCGGCATCCTGAAACAGGACCTGGGCTACGACCGGTTCAGAAGAAGAGGTCTTGAGAAGGCATCGATGGAAATCATGATGACGTTTCTCGGACTTAACATAAGGAAGTATCTCAGCTATGTGCGAACAGGGAAGAACCCGGATTTCTGGAAGGCTCCCGAGGGACTGGAATCCGAAAAGCCAAGAAAGCTCTCATGTACGGTAAAAAAAGGAGGCGCAAAGAAGAAAAAGCTCGAGCCGAATCAAAGGGCCAAAAAGTCATATAAAAGGAAGAGAAAATGACGACATAGCAAAAGGGGCTGCAAAGCCCTCGATTGCATTTCTATTCTATTTAGAAATGATCGAATTCTTTAACAGCCCCCAAATGGTCAGATTTCTTTGAAAACCTTCAGATTATCGAAGGAAGGAGTTCTCTTGCCCTCTTCGATCTCATGGATGATTCTGACAACAGTCTCATTGTAAGGCGTTGCAACTTTGTTCTTTTGTCCATAAAGGACGACACTTCCATTGATGCTGTCGACCTCTGTCTTCTTTCCTTTTTCAAGATCCTGAAGCATGCTGGCCTTTAAGGCGGCATGTTTCTTGATGCAAAGAGGAATCAGCATGAAAGAAATCTTCTTCTTTAATCCGTTGTTGTAGTCAAGAAGCTTGACGACATCCTTTCCCTGGATGGGTTCAATCTTGATTCCTGCTTTTCTGCAGACATCGATGCACTCTTTGATGATCTTCTGGACACAGACTCTGGAATCTTTTCTCTTGCTGACTTCACCGAAGGTGGAACCGCAGACAGCAGACATGCCAGAGAATGCAGCGTTGATGAGAAGCTTAGAGAATCTCATGCCGATGAAGTTCTTCTCTAATTGTACCGGGCACATCTTCTCTAAGATCTCTTTTGCTTTGAGAAGACGTTCATCTTCTTTTCCATTGAGTCTTCCTAAGGAGAAAGACATGCTGTCAGGTTCACTGGTGAGTTCAGAGACACCATTGCCTTTTAATGTTGCACCCCAGGCTACTGCACAACCCATTGTGTGGTCTTCACCGACTATTTCACTGATTCCGATTTCAGGAAGGCCGTTCTGCATCGTGCAGATATCTCCCTCATCTGTGAGATGTTCCTTTAAGAATTTGACGACATTGTCGTTGTCCAACTGCTTTGTCATCAAGAAGACAAGATCATACTTTCCATCCATCTCTTCCGGATAGAATGCTTTCACCGGGACGGTGAAATCGACCTTTCCTGTGATGTGGGCTCCGTTCTTTCTCAGTCCTTCGATATGGTTTTTGTTGTGAGAGAACAAATCGACATCGACACCATTCTTTGTAAGATAAGCACCTAATACCGTTCCTAAGGAACCGGCTCCAAAAATCGCAATTTTCATATTCATGCCTCTTTTCGGTCAATATTTTAATATATGGTTGTCTAAATACAACAGAAATATTGGGCAATATTCTTCTTTTTGATGATGATTATGTTCGTTGAAGTACTTCAATGCCTCATTGAAGTTGTATTGAAGTTGACATTGTGGTTTTGTTGAAGCATTATAATTTAGGAGATAAACGAATGATATTGCGTGACATTGATCCCAGGCATAATCCTGAAAACAATAATTATGAATCCATAGCCGAAATGGATAGAGACAATGTTCTTGAATGGCTTAAAAGCATCGATGGTTTTTCTAATGCAAAAGGCGGCATCATGTATCTAGGAGTTGAGGATAAGACAAACAAACTCATCGGTTATTCTCAGGAGGAAATCGATAGTGAGAAACTGTTTTTTTATCATGAAATCAAAGAACATTTTGATATTAAGCCATCAATATCTTTGCAAGTCATCCCATATCAGATCAAAGGGAAGACAAGATATATATTCAAGGCAACAATTTTCGAATCTATTATAAAACCTCTTATTATGAAATATCAGGGAATGCCCATGATATTTATGAGAAGAGATGGATATACTGATAGTGCTACATCAGAAGAAATACTGATGATGGGACTGCATAGCAGACTTCCTAAATTCGATATGGAAATCACGGATATTTCTTTTACAATATCAGAATTTACCAAACTGAGTTCGTTTTATAAAGAAAACGTAGGCAAAGAACTGAAAGAAAAGGATTTGGCTGCCATTGGTTTCTTTGATGAGAACCGTTGCTTAAGAAAAGGAGCACTGCTTTTCAAGGATGATTATAATGGCGAGAGTACAAAGATAGTCTGTTCTTCTTATCGTGGTATGACAAGAGGAGACAATGAAATACTTGCAAGCAACACTTTCCAAGGCAATCTCATTAACAGCTATTCGTTTATGATGGAATTTGTTCAGCAAAGAATGAATCATAGTATTATCAAAGAAGATACGAAGCATATCGATTATGATGCCTATCCTAAAAGAAGCCTTTTAGAGGCTTTCATCAATGCTTTGGCACATCGCGATTATCTGATTGATGGCACGGCGATTTATGTCGACCTGTTTAAGAACAGGTTGTCTATCACCTCTCCGGGCAATCTTTACTCTACAGGGGATATTGAAAGAACGTATCAGTTGGATTCCTTTATTTCCAAGAGAAGAAATGAATTGATTTCAAGTGTATTTGTTCTCTGTGATGCTATGGAAGCAAAAGGCACCGGATTTGAAAAGATAATGGATGATTATAAAGTAGCACCGCTAAATCAAAAACCATATGTATATTCGAAAAACAAGCAATTCACTATTGTTCTTCCTGATCTGACATTCAAAGAAGGAGTACAGACAGCAGAAGATTCGTTAAAGTTAGTTTCTTCTATTGAAAAACCGAGTAAGCATGATTTGTCTATTCTTGCTTTCTGTTATGCAACGCCTCGATCAATCAAGCAGATTACAGATTATCTGAATGTATCAAATTCCAGTTTCTTCAGAAAGAATATAATCAGCAACTTGGTCGAACAGAAGTTCCTGATTGAACTTGATTCGTCCAATGGCAAATGCTATCAGACCAATTCAAAATTGGTTTCTCGATTATGATTATGTTCGTTGAAGTACTTCAATGCCTCATTGAAGTTGCATTGAAGTAACGTTGAAGTTGAACAGTTTCCTTTAAGCTTGTTTTAAGAAATTTCTCTTTTCTCTTGATTTTTATATACACATCTTCAATAATTGTTCAGTATATACAGAGGTTAAACAATGAACAAAACAAAAAGATTTTCACTTCTCCTCTCCTTACCCCTCTTACTGTCTTGTATGGCATCCTGCCGTGATAAGACATCAGATACTATTGTTGATACAGCTCCCATTACGACTGATAAAGTCACTGAATCCGATAATGTTATGACAGAATGGGGCGCTGATCTCTCCGAAGCCATGATGGATTACTTAGGAGAAAAGCTTCCTTTTGTCAGAATGGGAAAAGAATTCGGTTGGATGGTCTATCAATTGGATACGGATTATATCCTTACCATGTCGGACACCAGCAAAGAAAGCATTGTTGAAGAATACAAAGCCATTCTTGCTGAAAACGGATTTGAGTTCAAAGCAAAAGATGATTCGAAAGGATATGATGTCTTCCGCTATATGAAGGATAGACTTTGCGTAGAAGTCTCTTATCAGCCTGGCGGTGAAGAATATGATAGCGGGAATCTGATCGAGGCTTGGGTAGAACCAGAAGAAGTCGCTCCGTTGACACAATGGCCTGATGAACTGAAACAGATCTTCACTGATAACATCGGCGAAGAACTCCCCTTCGTTCCTTTTGATGCCGCTACTATCTACTATAACTACTATGAACCTGGAAAATATCTGTTTGTCACAGATACCAATCCTGTCAATCTTCTTACGGATTATGGAACACTTCTTACAGAAGCCGGATTCACCTTTGTCAGTTCTGAACTTGATGAAAACGAGAACACCAAATACACTTACACCAAGAAACAGAGCAACAAAGAAGGCTATTCGATCTATGTTCAGTATTTCTATGATGAAGACTATAGCGGTAATGCTATCTATGCATTCAGCAAGAAGGACATCGTCGAAAAAGAGACAGAGGCCTGGCCTGAAACTGAAATCAAGACCATCACGGATGAGAAAGTTCCTTCTTTTGCTATCAGCGAAGGCAAGTATACCTACTACTATCCGGAAGAAGGCATTGTCGTTTATGGCAAGGTGGCAAGTGATATCACTGCAACCTATGAAGCTGAACTGACAAAGAACGGATTCATCCTTGAATATGATGAGGAATCCGATGTTGCTTTCGGCTATAACTGGGTTGAGAGCGTCGGTGTCGGCTATGTCTATGATGAGACAAAGGGAACCTTTGAAATCGATGTCATGCCGATGGAAAAGTCTTATGATTCCTTAGAAACAGCTTTTCCTAGCACAGTCATCAGCAAATTCTTAGGAGAAGGTGTGACTGAAGTTCCTTCCTTCAGCATCAAAGAAGGAAATACATATAAGGT